>DNUB01000126.1:516-7982 GCA_003508605.1 Oscillospiraceae bacterium
GGCTATGCCTTTTGCTTGCCGCAACAGGCGGGGGACATCGGATTTTGATTATATACCGTTTTATTTTTAAGCTTCCCCAATATTCCTTGACGTCCGCTTTTTAACCGTGATTTTTATCAGCGCCGATCCTGCTTATAACCTTCTGAAACTCCAAAGCCTTCTCCATGCTTCCGTCGATTCTCAGCTTTCCCGAAAGAAAAGCCTTAACCGGGTCAAGCTCTCCCTTGGCTATGGCGATAAAATTATCCGCCTTTGCAATAAGCCTTACATCACGGTCGTTGTAATTATAAGGCTCTACATTGATCCTGCCGTCCTTTGCCTCAATGTAGAAAACTCCCTCGCCCTCGCCTGTAATTGCCACCTCCACCGCAAGGTGCTTTTTGTAGTCTCCTAAGTCTGCGTCCCTGCAAAAATCCTTAACTGCCGCTACAATTTCCTGATATGTCATTTCTTTGTCCTCTTTTCCTTAATTTTTTAAGCTCGGTTTTTATGGCTGCTATTTTGATCCAAAATCAGATCGTTATTTCTCCCTTGCCGATCATATCAATAACATAATCGATAATCTTTTTTTCCCTCATCATCATAAATCTCATCTTATAATCGCCGCACATTTCAAGGGATTTGTTCATAACCGCCGCTGCGTCCTCCAAGCTCATCCAGTTGACGGAACAGTCAAGCAGCCTTTCGTTTGCCGCAGCGGAGTGCTTTTTTGCATCTCCCCGAACTCTGCCCAAATATGCGTATGAGAATTGGGAAAAGCCCGATTTGCCTTTATGCTCCTCTACGGTGCCCAGCTCGCAGATTATCTCGCAGCTCAGACCGGTCTGCTCCCTTACTTCTCGGACAAATGCGTCCTTTTCCCTTTCTCCCAGCTCTATGCCCCCGCCGGGCAGCTTGTAAAAGCCGTTGGCGGTCATAAGTATCATACCCGATAAATTTTCGTCGTTCAGTATGATTCCCCGTGAGCCGTAGCGGGAAAAATCCGACATTATCTTAGGCTCTCCTCCGTTAATATCGGCGTCGGTTATTACCGCATTAAGCATACAATTTCCTCCTTTGCGCTTCATAACTGCCATGGAATTTTCTTTAAGGTTATGAATTTCAGGGATAAAAAATTACCAAAGTTTTTCTTCCGAGGGACATCGATTGGTTATAACGGCCGCCCTCATTTCCACATAGCAGCCGCATTTAAGGCAAGTGCCGTTTAAAAGCCTGCCGCAGCCGCCGCAAATTCTTAAACGCTCTCTGTACAGCTCTTCGTCCGCCCTTATATCCTCGTCAAGGGTATTTACGTATTCCGCTATGCTTTGTGCCAGCTCCTTTTCCCCCGCCTCCGCCAAAAGGCACCTGCAGGGAATCCTTCCGTTATTGCTTTCCATTATTTTACGGACAGGGTCACAACGGAGCAGGGGGGCAGCTTTACCTTTATCCTGCCCTTTTCGGCGGAATAATCGCCGAATTTCTTTATTGTAACATTTTCCTTTTCGGTAAAGGTGTTATGTGCGTGAATATCGCTGTCCGAGACGATTTTTCCCTCAACCGACGTGAAATCGAAGCCGCAGACATCTATTTCCAGCTCCTGAGTCTCCTTAAGCAAAGGATTTGTGAGAGAAACGGACAGTACCCCGTCCTTAACCGTTGCGCAGTGGCTTAATGCGGGAATGCCCTCCCTTTCCTCCGAATCGGCGCAGGTGAATACTCTTTCACCCTCCTTGTGGCAGCGGTACATATCGAAAATATGGTAGGTGGGAGTTTTTACCATTTTGTCTCCTTCGGTAAGAATAACCGACTGCAAAACATTTACCGCCTGTGCGATATTCGCCATAACCACCCTGTCGCTGTGTTTGATGAAGATATCGAGGTTAAGAGCGGAGGTCACTGCGTCCCGCATGGTGTTCTGCTGATACAGGAATCCGGGGTTCGTGCCCTTTTCCACATCGAACCAGTTGCCCCATTCGTCCACGATAAGACCTATCTCATGTGCGGGGTCGTATACCGACATTATTTCAAGGTGGCGGGAAATAATTTTGTCTATGTATAAGGCGTTTTTGACGGTCTTGTAGTATTCCTCCTCCGTAAACTCAACTGCGTCGCCCTTGTGGCTCCAATCTCCCGAAGGAATGGTGTAGTAGTGCAGGCTTATCGCCCTTGTGTGGCAGGGCTTAAGTGCCTTCATAATTTCCTCCGTCCAGCCGTAATCGTCGGCGTTGGGTCCGCAGGCAACCTTGTAAAGCTCGTTTCCGTTATAATTGCGGCAGTAGGTCTGATACTGCCTGTACAGGTCGGCGTAATACTGAGGGCGCATATTTCCGCCGCAGCCCCAGCTTTCGTTTCCTATACCCAAATATTTCAGCTTCCATGGCTCATTGCGTCCGTTTTTTCTTCTAAGCTCCGTCATGGGAGAAATTCCGCCCGAGGTAATATACTCGATCCACTGAGACATTTCCTGAACCGTGCCCGAGCCTAAGTTGCCCGCCAAATAAGGCTCGCAGCCGATCTGAGCGCACAGCTCGAAAAACTCGTGGGTGCCGAAGCTGTTGTCCTCGGTTACTCCGCCCCAATGGGTGTTTATCATCTTTTTGCGGTTTTCCTTTGGACCTATTCCGTCCATCCAGTGATACTCGTCGGCAAAGCAGCCGCCGGGCCATCTTAAAACAGGCACCTCCAGCTCCTTAAGAGCGGAGCATACATCGTTTCTTATTCCCTTGGTGTTGGGGATCGGGGAGTCCTCGCCCACATAAATCCCTTCATAGATACATCTTCCCAAATGCTCGGAAAAATGTCCGAAAATATTGCTGTTTACCTTTGACAGCCTTGCAGAGGTGTTGATTGTTAATTTTTTCATTTTGCAGTCCTTTCGAAAACGTAAAATGCCGTAAAAACGGCAGCTTTTTCCGCCCTTTTTATTACTGCGAACATTATAGTAAATTTCTATTCAAAAGTCAATCCCTTTATATTTGAAAAACAAAAAAATTTTTTTCGGAATTAAACCGAAACGGGGAAAACCGCCAAAGCCCTCCAAAAGCGGAAAACAAATGCACACCCTCGACAAAAGGTGCGCATTTGAAAAGGATATTAAAAATGAAGCCGGAGCGTCTCATAAAGCTCAGCGCATATCTTTCCGACAAATTTTGCCGTCTGTTGTGTTAAAATTTTTTGAAAATGACGATATCCCCGCAAAATATTGATTTGCAGTCAGCATAATTATGCAGGAAAATCCCCATACTGATTTTATACGAACACGCTTTAATTCTTCTTTTTTGAGGCGATTGCCGCAATGACTGCGGTTAAAATAACGGGAGCGGCGGAGATTGCCAGACCTGTGCCCTGATTGATACCGCCGAGATCGCTGTTTTTTTTCGGCAGGCGGGATTCCGCTTCGGAGTTTTCCGCAGCGGTTGTTTCCGCAGATAAAGAACCGCCGTTTTCCGTTTTATTTGATGCTTCCCCGTTAAGGTCGGGAGGCACCGCAGTCTTGTCCGTTTCGGAAGCGGTTGCTGCTTCGGGACCTTCCTCGGACTCGGTCGTTATTTCCGTCTCTGTTTCCGAAATGGTTTCCGCCGTGGAATCTTCTTCGGGCGGGCTTGTTATTTCCGTCTCCGTTTCCGAAAGGGTTTCCGCCGTGGGATCTTCTTCGGGCGGGGTTGTTATTTCCGTCTCCGTTTCCGAAAGGGTTTCCGCCGTGGAATTTTCTTCGGGCAGACTTGTTATTTCCCTTTCTGTTTTTGAATCGGCAGCGGCTGTCTGCTTTCCCGTTTTGCCGTCACGTGTCAAATCCTCCGTCGAAAGAATGTAACTGCCGAAACGACCGGTTTTGAAAACCGCAAAGCCTTCCGAATAAACCGCATTCATATCCGTATATGCTCCGTCAGCCTCTCGGCGGTAAACCCTGCATTCCTCTCCGTTACTGTCCTGCGGTACGGGGATCTTTACTATAACGGCGTCGTAAGGCTGAACGGCATTTCCCTCCTTATCCCTAAAGGCTATATTATATGCGGCTATGGCCGAATCGTCGGCGTCCTCGATAACCTCCACCGAAAGAAATATCCTGGGAGCGAACAGTACCTCTGCCTTTACGCCGCTTTTTGCATCGTCAAAGGATAATGAACTGACAGGCTTAAAGGGAATGCCGTTTTCATTTGCATAGCTTTCCGCATAAGAGCCCGCAACGCCGTAGACGGTTAATTTTGGGCAGTCTCGGAAGGCATGGGGAGCTATGCTTTTTACGCTGTCGGGAATTTCGGCCGAGGTTAAGGAGCCGCAGCCGTAAAAAGCCCCTTCGTTTATGCTTTCCGTGCCCTCGGGAATCTTAATGCAGGTCAGGGAACCGCAGCCGTAAAACATTCCGTCGCTTATGTATGTAACGCCCTCGGGAATTTTAACGGAGGTTAAGGAGGAACAGCCGGAGAACGCCCACCTGTCTATAACCCTCACGCTGTCGGGTATTTCCACAAAGGACAGGGAGCGGCAGTCGGAAAATGCCTTATAGCCTATGCCCGTCACGCCCTCTCGGATTTTGGCTGAGGTCAGTGAGACGCAGCCGGAAAAGACGCCGCTTTTTATTTCCGTTAAGCTTCCGGGAATTTCAACGGAGGTCAGGGAGGAACAGCCTGCAAATGCGTCCCCGCCAATTTCCGTCACGCTGTCGGGGATATTGACCGAGCTTAGGGATACGCAGCCGGAAAATGCGCCGTCGCCTATATATGTAACGCCGGGGGGAAGCTCCGCAGAAGTCAGCGAGCTGCAGCCGGAAAAAGCCTCGATGCCTATGCTTGTCACACTGTCGGGAATATCCGCAGATGTCAGGCGGGTGCAGCCCGAAAAGGCGGCAACGCCTATGCTTGTCACGGTGCGGGGTATTTTGACAGAGGTAAGGTCGTTGCTGCCGTATAATGTCCGCCAGTCTATATTTGTTTCACCGTCTCCGTTTTCGGCGTTTGCGGTTAAAAACTTCAGTCCGTAATTAACGGCGGGTACGGACAGGATAACTGCCGTAAGAGCCAGAACCAACGATATTGAGACTTTAAGCTTCATAAATCCTTTCCTTCCCGAATTTTGTCTTTTCTTATTATACTACTATTTTTTACATATGTCAAGTATGCTGTTACTAACAGTCAAATAAGATATCCGATAAAGATGTGCAAAATACACGTCATAAAGAGATATAATAATATCACGGCGGTCAAACCAAATCTGCCGAAGGAGGACTTTATGATTTATAATTTGTGCCAGAGGATATCCGAGCTGAGAGCTTCATTGGGAATAAGCCAATCCGAGCTTGCAAAACGTCTTGACGTTACCCGCAGCTCGGTAAACGCATGGGAGCTGGGCTACGCCACTCCTCAGCTAAAGCATATAGTGGAAATGTCGAAAATATTCAACACGACCCTCGACGGTATGTTTAACGCTCCCGATCGGGTGACGGTGGATATTACCGATCTTTCCGAAAAGGAGCGTCAGGCGGTTTTCGATATTATAGACTGTATAAAGGGCAAGAGAGACAGGGATTGACGAGCCGTGTCTCTTTTTTATGAGCCTTACGAAATCGGGCAAAAATCGGCGCAGCCTTTAAAAAGCGGCTTAAAATCACCAATCCTTTCAAAAACCAAAACCGCCCTTGCTTCCTTTTCGGTTGTCCGAGCAGGCGCATATATGCGGCAATATATGGAAAATGACAAAATTTTTATGTTTGTATTTACAAATTCCCTTTACTATGGTAAAATGTATTATGTAAATCTGTGTATCATTTTACTTTATTTTTTAAATAAAAAGGAAGGCTGCAAAAATGGAAATCAAAATCACGAAAACAACCGTCAAAAAGCAAAAGCCCGATCAGACAAAATTAGGCTTCGGCAACTACTACACCGATCATATGTTCATTATGAACTATGACGAGGGGCAGGGCTGGCACGATCCGAGAATAGTGCCCTATGCACCCTTTGAGATAGATCCTGCGTCAATGGTGCTGCATTATGCCCAGGAGATTTTCGAGGGCTTAAAGGCTTACCGCACCGACGACGGTAAAATACAGTTATTCCGTCCCGAAAAGAATATGGCGAGAATGAACCTTTCCTGCGACCGTCTGTGTATACCCAAAATCGACGAGGAATTTGCAATAAAGGCTATTAAGACATTGGTAAGGATCGACCAGGATTGGATTCCCACCGAGGAGGGCACCTCCCTTTACATACGTCCCTATATTTTCGCCAATGACGTTCATATCGGCGTACACCCTGCAAAGCACCTTATTTTTGCCATTATCCTTTCCCCCGTCGGCGCATATTATCCCAACGGAATCGAGCCGGTAAAGATCTATGTGGAGCAGCAGTATGTCCGTGCGGTTCCCGGCGGCACCGGCTTCACCAAGGCAGGCGCAAACTATGCCATTTCCCTTAAGGGACAGGAGGAGGCGGAGCGTGACGGCTATGTGCAGACCCTTTGGCTTGACGGCGTGGAGAGAAAGTATGTTGAAGAGGTCGGCTCCATGAACGTATTCTTTATCATCGGCGACGAGGTGGTAACTCCCGCATTGGTCGGCTCTATTTTAGGCGGCATTACCCGTATGTCCATTATCGAGCTGCTGCGTTCCAAGGGCTTTACCGTAAACGAAAGAAGAATTTCCATAGACGAGCTTGTGGAGGCGCACAGGGACGGAAAGCTTAAGGAAGCCTTCGGCACGGGAACGGCGGCGGTTATTTCTCCTATCGGTCACCTTAAGTACGGCGATCTCGATATGACAATAAACGGCGGCAAAATCGGCGAAACCAGCCAAATGCTTTACGATACCCTTACGGGTATTCAGTGGGGCAGAATCCCCGACACTATGGGCTGGATTCAGACTGTGGAATAAGAACCGTCCGCATAGGGACGGCGTGTGGATTTTCGGGCAGATTTTGTTAAGGACAAGGCAAAGCTTTGCAGGCTTGCTGCCGCAAGTGGGGAAATTTTAACGCAGTCATCGGTAAAATATGTCTAAAAGACGTATGCCAAGCCCTATATGGACAGCTTCTGAGCTTGAGGTAAAAAAATGAACGAAAAAATCATCGAAAAAGCAGGTAAAATTATTGCGGAAAGAGCCTGCGGTCCTGAGAATTTTTGCGCCCTTATTTTTGTTGATCAAAAGGGCTACCCCCATGCCACAACTATTTCAATATCCAAGTCCGAGGGAATAAAATGGCTGACATTCTGTACAGGAACAGGCGCAAAGGCGGACATAATAAACAATTGCAATAAAGCAGGGGTTTGCATAAATTCGTCCGAATACCATATCGGTCTGAAGGGTACAGTCGAACAGATAACCGACCCCTCCGTCAAAAAGGAAATGTGGTACGACGGGCTGAAAAATCACTTCAGCGGCTGGGACGATCCAAATTACTGCGTGCTGAGATTTACCACCGAAAGCTATAGTCTTTTTGTGGATTGGCAGGATGTGAAGGGCGATTTATAATCAAAATCCAGATGTCCCC
>DNUB01000179.1:0-3291 GCA_003508605.1 Oscillospiraceae bacterium
AAATATTATCTCTCTCACTTTGTTTGAATTTTTCTCAACAAACCTGTTGTAGACATTATGAAAAAATGAGATATTATTATAACAGAAGCTTCTGAGAAACAAACAAGGAGTTGATATTATGTTTAAGCTTGGAGAAAACCTAAAAAAATTTCGTACACAAAATCAGCTTACCCAAGAGCAGCTGGCGGAGGTGTTAAGAGTATCGCCTCAGGCTGTAAGCCGCTGGGAGTTAGGCTCGACCTATCCCGATATTTCATTACTGCCAATTATTGCGGATTACTTTGATGTTACCATGGACGAGCTTTTTGGGATGAACAGTGAAAAAATACAAAAGGAAATAGATCAAATTATAGAGCATAAAAACAAATTGTTTAGTCAGGGCAAAGTCGCCGAGAGCATTTACTATCTTCGTGAAAAGCAGACACTGTTCCCCAACAGTGCGTCTATTGCTTACGAGCTTGGCAGTGCGCTTTATTTTGAATTGTGCAGAAAGAAATCCAAATCCGCCGATGTACTGAAAGAGATTGTTTCCATTACCGAAAGAGCTATTAAACTCGATAATGGGAAAAGCTATGTAACCTTTTCGGGAAAAAATCTGCTGTGCTTTGTTTACTGTATGATGGGAGAAACCGACAAGGCATATAAAATTGCGGCGGAGGAAATGCCAAGCTTATGGGTAAGCCGCGAGGTTTTGCTCCCTCATGTATTAAACGGCGATATGGAAACCAATCAGCGTCAATTTAACCTGCTTACCTTTATGGATTTATCCATTCAAAATCTTCATCACTTATCAAGAAAAATGGATACACCCGAAAAAAGCATAGAGCTGTTGAAAAAAGCAATTTCTCTTGCAGAATTGCTAACAGGTGACGACCATAAGTTTTATAACGAAAGAGTATTCAAATGCTATTTGTGGATAGCAAGAAGCTATTGTGCCTTAAACAAAACAGAAGAGGCTATGGACAGTCTTGAGCTTGCCCTTAAATATGCGGCAATGTATGAGGAACGTCCCGAAAAATCCGAATATAACGCTTTCTGGCTTAAAGGCTATATAGACGATAAAAGCAAGGCTTCCAGAAACTCTGAGGAAACCCTGTATCAGTATCTGCTTGTAAGTATAGAAGAAGAGCCTTTTACTGTTCTGCACAATACCGACAGATATGCCGCCTTTACGGAAAAGGTCAGAAATAAGCAGTATAACCGAAAAAAAGCAGTATAACCGTGTAAAGTCAGCGGCTTGCGGAAAAAATAACTTCAGCTTGTTAAAAACTGAAAGAGAGTTTTTAACAAGCTGAGCTTTTTACAATATTATTTATTTGGGCACTAATACTTTGCAATAGAAAAATCTCCGTCCTATTTTGTTAGTGCCGCTTTTTTCCATGCATCGATAAAAAATTCCCTATAAAATTCCGCATCCGGCGTATCAGGATTTTTTATATAATCATTTTTCACAATAACCTGACTTATCATATCTGTAAGCTCATTTTTCCTTTTCTCCGATTGCTCGTTAAACCGTCTGATCTTTAGTTCTCCTGTCATTTCATACTTTATAAGCTCACTATACACATTGGGAATAAATTCATATCTTTCCGTCTCAACCGATTCTGTGCTGTAATAAAGCTGCTTTCTGCACTCCACCTTCGAAATACCGGGAGAGAACCGAACAATATATAAATATCCCGAAACACCACTGTAAAAAGCTTTAAGCTGGTCGGGAAACTGCTCTTCATAGTATGCAGTTCCGTCCTTTATCCAAGCGGTAACGTGCTTTCCGTCAAAATGATTGTGCTTTTTATCCCAGATATAAAAAAGGGAGTAGGGGATATTATCGGTAAGATACACAACCTTCTTGTTCGTTCCGTGGAGAGTGGAAAAGGGTTTAAGCTGTTTTATTTCGGGAATAATTGAACCATGGTAAAGACAGTTCATAAAACTTTACCTCAATTTTTAATTTCTGTTTGGATAATCACACATTAAATCTAAACAAAACCACATCTCCGTCCTGCATAACATATTCCTTTCCTTCGAGCCGCACAAGCCCCTTTTCCTTTGCTCCCGCCATACCGCCGTTACTTACAAGGTCGTCAAAGGAAACTACTTCGGCTCTTATAAAGCCTTTTTCAAAATCGGTATGAATTTTTCCCGCTGCCTGCGGAGCTTTTGTGCCCTTGGTTATTGTCCATGCTCTTACCTCCTGCGGTCCTGCCGTAAGATAGGAAATAAGACCCAAAAGGGAATAACCCTTGCTGATTATACGGTTAAGTCCGCTTTCCTCTAAGCCTAAATCCGCAAGAAACATATCCCTGTCTTCCTTTTCCATTCCCGCAATTTCGGCTTCAATCTGTGCGCAGACAGGCAGAACCGTACTGTTTTCCTGCTCTGCTATTTTAAGTACCGCCTGATATTGTGCATTGTTGTTAATATCTCCCGTAAAATCCGCTTCGCTCATATTTGCAGCATAAATCACCGGTTTGTTTGAAAGCAGGGGAGTGGTTTTTATAATTTTCCTTTCTTCATCCGAAAAATCAAAGGAGCGTGCAGTGCTGCCCTCCTCCATAAACGCAATAAGCTTTTCCAGAAAATCTATTTCCTTTTGCATTCCCTTATCGCCCTTAAGCAGCTTTTTATCCTTGTCCAAACGCCGCTGCAATATTTCCAGATCGCTGAATATCAGCTCCAGGTTAATAGTCTCAATATCTCTTGCAGCCCCGATAGAGCCGTCGACATGAATAATATTTTCGTCCTCAAAGCAGCGGACAACATGAACGATAGCGTCAACCTCTCTTATATCCGCAAGAAATTTGTTGCCCAGACCCTCGCCTTTTGAAGCTCCTTTAACAAGCCCCGCAATGTCCACAAATTCCAGAGTGGCGGGGGTAAATTTTTCGGGATTGTACATTTCGGCAAGCTTGTCTAAACGCTTGTCCGGAACGCTTACTATACCTACGTTAGGTTCTATGGTGCAGAAGGGATAATTTGCGGATTCTGCGCCTGCATTGGTTAAGGCGTTGAATAAAGTGCTCTTTCCCACATTGGGAAGTCCTACCATTCCTAATTTCATATTTTCTTATTTCTCCTTTTATAGTTTGTATCAGGGTTTGCTTTAAAATAAAGGAAATGCCGTTTTTTGCCCCAAAACAGTTTGGCACAAGTAAAAGCTCAGTTAAATCGGTGCTGCAAAACCCTTTAAAGAATAGAATGACCGCTTCGGGGTTAATGTACAGCACTCCCGATTTTTCAAACAAGCCCTGCAGTATATTGAAAAAATTCGGTATCCAGTTGATTTTAGAG
>DNUB01000179.1:3582-3886 GCA_003508605.1 Oscillospiraceae bacterium
CGATATACTCTGCTATTATAGCATTTTTGTTAATTGTTGTCAAATGTAAAAACTCCTTTTTTATTGTTGCTTCGTTATTATCAGCGTCATCCAAAAAGCCTTAATATTATAGAATTTATAGCCAATAATTACTGAACCTTTGAGCGTAAATAAAAAATACTTAGCATAGAAAACAAAATAATAAGAAAAACGCCCCGATCTTTTTGAAGCTTGAGTTTATTGTGTCATTTGCGCCTTTTTTGGTCAATTTTAAAATATCTTCAGCAAAAATAAACACATCAGGGTTAAAAAACCTGCAATAATT
>DNUB01000077.1:0-8241 GCA_003508605.1 Oscillospiraceae bacterium
TTCATAAATTCGGGGCACTGCCCCTCATTGAAGCAAGCTTCTCCTGAAAGGACATACTTATATGATCAAACTGCTTGATAAAAGCGTTTACGAGCTTATTGCCGCCGGAGAGGTTATTGAAAAGCCCTCGTCTGTAATAAAGGAATTGGTGGAAAATGCCATTGATGCAGGAGCGGCAAGAATAACCGTAGAGATAAAAAACGGCGGTATTACATATATGAGGGTTACCGACGACGGCTGCGGAATGGCTTTTGAGGAGGTGCCCGTTGCCTTTTTGCGCCATGCAACAAGCAAGCTGTCTGCTGCCGAGGAGCTGGACAATATTTCCACATTGGGCTTCAGGGGAGAGGCTTTAGCGTCAGTGGCAGCCGTATCAAAAACGGAGGTTTTGACCAAAAGGCAGAACGACCCTCTCGGCACGTCTTATCATATAGAGGGAGGAGAGGAGACTCTTCATGAGCAGACGGGCTGTCCCGACGGGACAACCATTATAATGCGGGATTTGTTTTTTAACACTCCTGCAAGACTGAAATTTTTAAAAAAAGATTCCACTGAAGGAAACTATGTTCAGTCCGTGGTGGATAAGCTGGCATTAAGCTATCCCGATATAGCGTTTTCTTTTATCCGTGACGGAAAAACCGTACTTGTTACTTCGGGGGACGGAAAACTTTTTTCCGCCGTACATTCGGTATTCGGAAAGCAGTTTTCGGCCGCACTTTCACAGGTGGACTACGAACAAAACCATATAAAGGTGAGCGGATACATCACTACTCCTTACGCCTGTCGGGGAAACAGGCAAATGCAGTATTTTTTCGTAAACGGACGATGGGTTCATAACACTACTTGTACGGCAGCCCTGGAGGAGGGGTATAAAAACAGCATTATGGTCGGGAAATTCCCTGCATGTATTCTTAAAATAAGTATGCCCCCCTCGGATGTAGACGTTAATGTAAGTCCTTCCAAGACCGAGGTTAGATTTGCTAACGAAAAAGCAGTATTTGAAACAGTTTACTTAGCGGTAAAAAACGGCATACTTAATGGCGAAAACAAAAAGGAAATCAATATCGGCGGCAGAACCGCCGGTGGCGACGAGACTTTTGATACAAAAACCAATCCGCAGATAGGCGGCGTTTATGGAAGCTCCTTTGCTTCCGCTCATACGAGCCCGTATAATAATGAGCATAAGGAGAAAAAGGAGACCCCGCTGAATATCGGCGAAAATGCGCTGGGCAAGGACGGGGATAACACCGTAAAAAAGCCGAGAACCGAAGAAAAATCGTTTGCCGGACGTATGGGCAGCTATAAAGCCGTTTACAAGCCCCTTCCTCCCAAAAATATATTTATACAGGAGGTTATTGCCGGGGAACGTGAAGAAACGGAAACCTCCGAATATAAATTTATTGATCAAAGCAGCTTTATCAAGGCAAGCTCGGATGATGAAAAAAAACTGCAAACCGCCGACCCTGTTGTTGACGAGAAGTATAAGCCTGAGATAAGATATATCGGCGAGCTTTTTAAAACCTATATAATCTGCGAATGCGGCGACAAGGTCATTTTGATCGACAAGCATGCCGCACATGAAAGACTGCGCTTTGAACAGCTTAAAAAGGAAATAAGATCCTCCTCCCAGCTATTGACCGAAGGATTGAAGGTAACGCTGTCTATGGAAGAAATGACGGCTTTATCCGATAATATTGATTATTTGGAAAGTTTGGGAATAGAGCTGTCCTTTAATTCCGACACAGAGGCGGAAATATTGGGATTTCCTGCCGTAATTACCGACAAGGCCCCCGAGGAGCTGCTTTTAAGGATTGCGGAGATCCTTATTAACGGCGGCGACGATATTGAGGGAGAGCTTTTTGACGGTATTTTGCACAGCTTTGCCTGCAAGGGAGCAATAAAAGCTAATGAACCTACCTCAGATATGGAGCTGGAGCAGCTTGCCAAAAGGGTGTGGGAGGATACTGCGATTCGCTACTGTCCTCACGGCAGACCTATTATTACCACCTTGTCCAAATATAATATTGAAAGGAACTTTGGTCGTATTCAGTGAGCAATTCCGAAATTGATTTGAATAAAAAAATATTTATTCCTGTTATATGCGGACCTACAGCCTCCGGAAAAACCGATTTAGGTGTAAGGCTTGCATTAAGATGCGGCGGTGAAATAGTTTCTGCGGATTCGATGCAGATTTACAAGGGTATGGATATAGCTTCCGCAAAGCCCTCCAAAGAGGAAATGCAGGGGGTAGCTCATCATCTGATGAGCTTTTTGCCCGCAACTCAGGCTTTTTCCGTGGCGGATTATGTGGAATTGGCTCACAGCGCGATAAAGGATATACGTAACAGAGGAAGACTGCCGATAGTTGTTGGAGGAACGGGGCTATATATTTCCTCCTTAATAAACAATATAAAATTTGACGATACGGGCTGCGATTATGAATTTCGTGAAGAGATGCGAAAGCTTGCGCTTGAAAAGGGAAATGACGTTTTATGGGAGAAGCTGAGACAGGTTGATCAAAAAGCTGCGGAAAAGCTGCACCCCAACAACCTGAATCGCATTATAAGAGCGTTGGAGGTATACAAGATCAGCGGAAGCACCATTACGGAGGCTCAGGAAAAAAGCCGCTTAAGCGAAAGTCCCTACAGCCCTTGTTTTATTATGCCCGATTATCCCAGACAAGCGTTATATCAGAGGATAGATAAAAGGGTGGATATAATGCTTGAAAGAGGATTGTTGGAGGAGGCAAGGGAATTTTTTACTCATAAGGATTATGTTACGGCGGCTCAGGCAATAGGCTATAAGGAGCTAAAACCGTTTTTGGACGGTGAAAAGGAGCTTCTTGAGTGCGTGGACAGGCTTAAGCAGGTTACACGGAATTATGCCAAAAGACAGCTTACATGGTTTAACAAGGAAAAAAGGCTTAACCGTTTGGATATGGAAAAAGGATTGGACGAGAAGGCTTTTGAAAAAATTGTTAATTGCATAAAGGAAGAAAACCCCATAACCCTTGTTTGAGCAAAATCGGGTTTTATAGGCTTCCGTTAGAATAAGATTCCATACTAAATCCTTTTGAACTCCTGCGGAGTCATTCCCTCATATCTCCTGAACATTTTGCAGAAATAGCTTGACGAGCAGAAGCCGGTTGCCAAAGCAATCTCTTCTGTGTTTTTTTTGGAGCTGACCAACAGCTCCTTGGCAGCCTGTA
Organism: Oscillospiraceae bacterium; assembly: GCA_003508605.1. Taxonomy (GTDB): domain Bacteria; phylum Bacillota; class Clostridia; order Oscillospirales; family Ruminococcaceae; genus Ruminiclostridium_E. The sequence continues at coordinate 3,209 of DNUB01000077.1, forward strand.
TTCGGCGTTTTGTAATATGCTCGGTTGGTCTCACGCCGAGTGTGGTTCTGAACAGCATACAAAGGTGCTGCTTGGTCACTCCTGAAGCGGCGCATAGCTGATCCATAGATATGCGGCGGGCATAGTTGAAGTTTATATAGTCGACAGCCCTTGACAAAGCGGGATTTGGAGTGGCAGCGGTGCCTTTTTCGGATATAAGACCGTAAAACTCCATTAAAAATTCATAAAGATATCCGGAGGCTCTGTAATTTCCGAAAACGCTGTCCGCTCTTAATGCCTCGTGCATTTTTCTGAATATATGCTCCAAAGCGTTTATTTCCTTTAAAGCAAAAACTCTGAGTCCGGTAAGTCCCAGATGTTTTAAAATCTCTTCGTGTGCGAAGCCTGAGGGAACGACCCAATGTACGTCCCAAATGTCCTCCTCTGGATAATATTCGTGTGGGTGGTCAGAGGGCAAGAAAAAGGCCGTTCGAGGGGGAATCGCTATCCTTTGTCCGTCCGCAATCAGAGTGCCGCTGCCCTTTGTGCAGTACAATATCTGATTATTTGGAAAACCGCCGGTTCGAACTATATGATTCTGACAATGATGCTGTCCCATATGTAAAAGATACAGCGGCAGCTCTTTTTCACCGCCGATTATAGGGTAATCGCAGAAAAACAAAAAAACGCCTCCCGTCTTCATATTGTTATATAATCATAATATCATTTCTTGACTGCTCTGTCAACCGAGATTATAATAGGGTAAGAATCACATAAAAAACCATATAAAGGATAGCGGAAAGGACAGATCATTATGAATATTTCAAGTATAGCGGCACCGGGTACTCCAAAGAGCAAAATGATCTATCACGAGGATCCCGATAATCTTCACATTAACACGCTTGGGCGTCATTGTTATTTCATTCCGTTCGGAAAAAACGCAGACCCCTTTGCCGACAGGGAAAGCTCCGAACGTTTTGAGCTGCTGAACGGCGATTGGGACTTTCGTTATTATGAAAGCATAGTGGATATGGAGGACGATTTTGTTTCTCTTTCCTTTGATAAAAGGATTTTTGTACCCTCTAACTGGCAGCTGCATGGCTGCGGCAGGCTTCAGTACACTAATGTTCGCTACCCCATTCCCTATGATCCGCCTTATGTGCCGGACGATATTCCCGTAGGCGTGTATCGTCGGGAATATGTGTATAATACTGACGGAAACGACAGAATACTCGTTTTCGAGGGCGTTGACAGCTGCATTTATCTTTATGTAAACGGCAGCTTTGCAGGTTATTCGCAGATATCTCACTGTACCTCCGAATTTGACATAACCCCCTTTTTGAAGGATGGCATAAATACAATTACTGCAGCCGTGCTGCAATGGTGCGACGGCACCTACTTTGAGGATCAGGATAAGTTCAGAATGTCGGGCATTTTCCGAGACGTTTACGTTTTGTCCCGTCCCCGCCAAAGGCTTGAGGATTACAGGGTAAAAACCCTTTTTTTCGAGGATTTTGGAAGTGCCGAGCTTCTTTTCACGCCCTTTGGCATCGGTGCGGACTGTGTTCTATCGGACAAAAGCGGAAATACCGTTGCAAAATTTTCCGCTCAGGACGGAAAAACGGTGTCGGTACATATAGAATTGCCGATTTTATGGTCGGCTGAAAAGCCTTATCTTTACGATCTTGTAATATGCGCCGGCGAGGAGAAAATAGGCGAGAAAATCGGATTCCGCAGTATTTCGGCGGAAAACGGCGTTTTGAGAATCAACGGCGTTCCGATAAAATTCAAGGGCGTAAACAGGCACGACAGCTATCCCGATACGGGAGCATACGCCTCGAGGGAACAAATGACAAGGGACATAGTTCTCATGAAAAAGCACAACATAAACGCAGTGCGTACCTCTCACTATCCCAACTCTCCTCTGTTTTGTCAGTTGTGCGACAAATACGGTCTTTATGTTATTGATGAAGGAGATATGGAATCTCACGGCTGCGTTGACGTTTATAATAATTTCAGATGGGACGCTAAGTCACCCTACAACGGCATTGCAATGCTTGCTTCCGACCCACGCTATAAAAAAACGGTAACCGATCGTGCCGACGCATTGGTCAAAAGAGATATAAACCGTCCTTGTGTGGTTTTCTGGTCACTGGGCAACGAAAGCGGCTACGGAACCAATATGCTGGCGGCGGGCGAGCTGGTGAAAAATTTAGACGATACAAGACTTCTGCATTATGAAAGCACTCACAAGCTGGACGGTACCTCGGATAAAATTCTCGACGTGGTATCGGAAATGTATACGCCGCCCGAGGAAATGAAAAAATCCGCTGACAAAGACCCGGAAAAACGTCCTTTTTTGCTTTGTGAATACTGCCATGCAATGGGAAACGGTCCGGGAGATTTGGAGGACTATCATAACGCCTTTTACTCCGACGAACGTTTCTGCGGCGGCTTTGTATGGGAATGGTGCGATCATGCGGGAATACTGGGATACAACAAGGACGGAAGCCCGAAATACGGGTATGGGGGAGACTTCGGAGAAGCGCACCATGACGGTAATTTTTGTATGGACGCTCTTGCATACCCTGACAGAAGACCGCATACCGGGCTTCTTGAGCTTAAACAGGTTTACCGCCCTGTAAGAGTAAGAAAAGGCTGCACTCCCGATACGTTTGTATTTGAAAGTATGCTTGAATTTGAAAATGCGGGCGATTTACTTGACTGCCGCTATGAAATAACCTTCGACGGCGGAGTTTTTTCCGAGGGAAGCGTGAATTTTTCGATTTTGCCAAGAGAAACCGCAGTTTTGCATATACCCGAGGCAGCCGGCTGCTTTGAAAAGGATACCTTTATCCGTTTTATATTTACGGCAAAGAGGGATACGGATTTTTGTGAAAAGGGATACGAGGTATGCTTTGATCAAATAAAGCTTTTCGACGGAGAAGCAAAGCGGGAAAAGACTTCTAAAGACGTTGAAATAAAGATCGACGACAGCGTATTTTTCGTTTCGGTTAGGGCAGGAGATATCTCCTATCGCTTCAATAAAAGACTGTCGGCATTTGATTCGATAAAGCTTAAAGAAACCGAGCTTCTTGACCGGCCGCTGGAGTATAATTTCTTCCGAGCTCCCGTTGATAACGACGTAATGAAAAACGACTGGTACGGTGCGCATCTCAACGATCACAGCGTAAAGAATTACGGCGTTTTGACCAAGCTTACGGCGGAGGGAGCGGAAATAAGCCTTAAGCAGGCCTTTGTCTGGAATATGTACCAGCCTATAGCTTATATGAACGTAAGATACGTTATTTCTTCGTCAGGACTGAGCATAAGCTGCAGAGCGGAATTTTCAAATAAGGTCGATTTCCTTCCACGCTTCGGCATAAGGCTGTTTATGCCGAAAAGCTTCGACAAAGTGGAGTATTTCGGATACGGACCATATGAAAGCTATATTGACAAGCATCAGGCGGATTATATGGGTAATTTTTCGGCAAGAATCGGTGATATGCATGAGGATTATGTGCGTCCTCAGGAAAATTCCTCACACTACGGCTGTAAGCATATGACGGTAAGCGACGGAGAGACGGAGGTCTTATTCACCTCTGCCGAGGATTTTTCCTTTAACGCTTCGGAATATACTCAAGAGGAGCTGGCAGGAAAGCGTCATAATTTTGAGCTTGAAAAATGCGGAAGCAGCGTAATTTGCGTGGACTATATGATGGCGGGAGTAGGTTCCGCCGCCTGCGGTCCTGCCTTGGCTGAAAAATACCGCTTGCCGCTGCCTGTGATTTCGACAGGATTCAATATAAAAATATCGAAAAAAGAAGGGAATGTCTGAAAATGTTTAAAAAAATAATATCCGCCGCAGTTCTGACGGCAGTTATGCTGACAATGTCCGCATGCGACAGTGTGCCGAGCATGACGGCGCAGGAAATAGCAAAGAAAATGGGAGTGGGCATTAACTTAGGCAATACTTTGGAGAGCACCTTTTCCAATAATCGCAGCAAATGGGTAGCCGTAGTGGGAAGCAACAGACCCTCGGATTACGAAAAATGCTGGGGAGCGGTAGAGACAACTCAGGAAATAATAGACGGTATGAAGTCCGAAGGCTTCGATACCGTAAGGATACCTGTTTTTTGGGGTAATATGATGGAGGACGACGGCACATATACTTTGAATCCCGATTATGCCGCCAGAGTCAAGGAGGTTGTGGATTACTGTCAAAAGGCGGGACTTTATACGGTAATAAATATTCATCATTTTGACGAATTTATTATCCGCCGTCATTCCATTGAAGAGTGTGAGGAAATATTCACCACTGTCTGGACTCAGATTGCCGACTATTTTAAGAATTATCCTTACACGCTGATGTTTGAGGGTTATAACGAGTACTTGGGAGGGGGCAGACTCAATTCAAAATACGAGGTGGAGGATCTCCCTAAGGACGAGGCCTATGAGCTGACAAATACGCTTAATCAGGCATTTGTGGATGCGGTAAGATCTACCGGAGGAAAAAATTCCGACAGAGTGCTGATAATATCGGGTTACTGGACAAATATCGATCTCACCACCGCTCCCGAATTTATTGTTCCCTCCGATTCAGCCAAGGATAGGCTGATGGTTTCCGTTCATTATGTTGATAACGCTTTCTTTTGGGCTAAGAGAGTGGGAAGCGACGAGTGGCTTCAGTATATTGACGATCAGATTGAGCTGCTCTACGACGCCTTTGGCTCACAAAACATACCGGTATTTATGGGTGAAACCTCTTCCATATATCCCAAAGAGAACATTGATGCGGGAGTCGAGGATAAAACCTCCTCAAAATATGTGGAAATAGTGCTGAATAAGCTGTTGGAAAATGATATTGTACCGGTATTGTGGGACGTAAACGATAATTTTTATTCACGAACGGAATACAGGATAAAGGCGGATGACGACCGTCAGATGATAGCCGATATAACAGGAGAGCTGCATTCCCGGAATAAGTGAAATTCAATGAGGGGCAGTGCACCGAATTTATGAAAAATCCGGGGCGTAAGCCCCTCAGGGTTTCA
>DNUB01000077.1:8545-9445 GCA_003508605.1 Oscillospiraceae bacterium
GACATCTGGATTTTGATTATAAATATTAAAAACGTCAAGATACTATATGCTTGACGTTTTTAATTCTCTTTTCAGTACTTTAAGCATATAATCTAAGGACAAACTGATCCTTGGCAAAATCCTCTGAAAAGGAGAAAAATATGCTTAATTGGTTAAACGACAACATAATCTGGGGCGCACCCATGCTTATAATATATCTTTTAGTGGGAGCCGTGTTTTCCGCAAAGCTGAAATTCGGGCAGATAACAAGGCTTGGTGAGATTTTTAAAAGAACGCTTTTCAGCAAGGAGAAGGGAAAAACCGACAAGAAAAATCTTTCTCCCCTGCAAACGCTCACCTCCGCACTTGCAACAACCTTAGGCACAGGCAACATTGTGGCAGTAGGCTCTGCAGTGGCGATAGGAGGCGCAGGAGCGGTGTTTTGGATGCTTGTATCCGCTTCCTTGGGTATGGCTACCTGCTACGGCGAAAATGTTTTGGGTATGAAGTATCGGCGGCAAAGAGACGACGGAAGCTGGTTCGGAGGGGCTTTTCATTATATTTCCGCCGCCTTTGGCACGGTTAAAGCGGGAAAGCTGTATGCTTTATTCTGCCTCACCGCAAGCATAGGCATAGGAAATATGACTCAAATCAACGCAATGTCACAATCTCTTGACAGCGCATTCGGCATACCTGCTCCTGTAAGCGGTTTAGCGGCGGCGGCATTGCTTTTATGGCTGATTTTCGGCGGAGTAAGGCTGTTCGGCAAGGTGACGGAAAAGGTAATTCCCATAATATCCCTAATATATATTTTAGGCTGCTTTGGGGTAATTATTATAAACATTGCAAATCTTCCTCAGGCGGTTTTAAGAATTTTTAAGGAAGCCTTTGATTTCAGGGCAGTAGGCGGCGGCGGTGTTT
>DNUB01000077.1:9746-10235 GCA_003508605.1 Oscillospiraceae bacterium
TCAGGGCAGTAGGCGGCGGCTTCTTCGGATCTGCTATGCTGCTGGGAATGAGCTGGGGAGTAAGGAGGGGCATATTTTCCAATGAAGCGGGACTTGGCAGCAGTGTAATGTTAAATTCCGCAACATCCTCCGACGATGAGGAAAAACAGGGGTTATGGGCAATGCTTCAGGTATTTTTCGATACTATAGTTATGTGTACTCTGACGGCTGTTACCATGCTTGTAACGGGTGCCGACAAAATAGCGGAGGACGGAATTACAAATGCGGTTTATGCTTTTCAATGTGTTTTCGGAGATTTTTCTTCCGGATTTGTTGCAATAGCCCTAACTGTTTTTGCCGTTACCACGGCTGCGGGATGGTCGGTTTACGGCTCAAATTCTTTGGAGTATTTGTCAGGAGGAAAGGGAAAATCCGTATTTTTGGTTATTTTTGCTGCGGCAGCCGTTTTGGGGGCAACTATGAAAATAGAGCTTATATGGCAGCTTTCGG
>DNUB01000077.1:10532-10689 GCA_003508605.1 Oscillospiraceae bacterium
AACGGACTTATGGCAATACCGAATCTTCCCGCCATGCTTATTTTGTCAAATGAAGTAAAGAATTTTCATTATGATAATTCTGCAAAATTCTTTAAAAGAAAAAAAGCATATACTCGATTATAGCAGCTTGCCAAAAAACCTGAAAACTGTTTGTTTT
>DNUB01000194.1 GCA_003508605.1 Oscillospiraceae bacterium
GCCGCCTAAGAGGCGGGGGACATCGGATTTTGATTATAAACGAAAGGAAAAACTGATATGGACAAGAAAAAAACCGTCGGCATTGTTTCACTATGCGTTTTAGGTGTGGCTGCAGCTGTTTTCCTTTATCTGATCGGATTTTTTAACGGCGGCGATATTACGGGTCAGCCTGCGGATAACAGTCCTGTAATCACAATAATAGAAAATAGCATACACATAAACAGCGGCGAGGTCACTGAAAGGGATACAAGAACCGAAGAATTTGAAGAAAGCAGAAAAACAGAGACCGGTCAGGATACGAAGCCTGTTGTGACGCTTGATTATAAATTCCGCAGCAAAAATTTATTAATGCAGCATTACGAAAAGCACGGAAAGAATATGGGATTTCCCTCTGCGGAGGAGTACGAAAAAGCGGCGTCGGCGGTTGTTAATAATCCCGATGCTTTGCATAAGACGGAAGCTGAGGACGGCGACGACGTTTATTATGTGAAAGCGACTAACGAGTTTGTGGTGATATCGACGGACGGCTACATTAGAACCTATTTTCTCCCTGATAAAGGTATAGATTATTTTAACAAGCAGTAGTTTTACAAGCCGCCAATCATTTCTTATACTAATTCCATATTAAAAAAGGTGCGAACCTTTTATAAATTATTCGGCTTATGCAGAATAGCCGCTGAGGTCGGCACGGGATGTACGTTCAATCCTGTTTCTTTACGAGGCAGCGTCCCGTCGGTTCTGCTGAAGGAGGAACACTTAAAAACGTTCAAAGAACGATTTAAAGTTAGAAATAGTATTAAAACAAAGAATAAATTCCAATCATTTGCAAAGAATATTAGAGCAGAGTGTTGACAAATTTGTGATTTTGTTGAAATTTGTACAATACCGCTTTGGAGCCTGCGCTCGCCCTGTGTTCACAAGCCTTGTGCGTGGTTTTAAGCAGAATTTGTTTCGGACAAAGTCTTGCTTGCTGTCCGTATAGTCCCTTATATGCGGTCTTCGTGCCGCATCTTAACGGTCTTTCGGCTGCATTGTGTTATCACAGGTCATAGAGACATAATGCAATCATCGGCGGAATTTGCCGTAAGGATCGGTGTAATGTCTTGTTAAAACAGGCTCTCTAATGTTAATGAAAGGAATGAACTTTGTAATATGAAAGCAACAGGTATTGTTAGAAGAATAGATGATCTGGGCAGAGTAGTTATTCCCAAAGAAATCCGACGCACTATGAGAATCAGAGAAGGCGACCCATTGGAAATTTTTACCAATTCGGAAGGCGAGGTTATTTTTAAAAAATACTCCCCGATAGGAGAAATTTCCTCCACTGCCTCACAGTATGCCGAGGTGCTGTCAAAAATCGGCGGCTGCCCTGCGGCAATCAGCGACCGAGACCATATCATTGCGGTATCGGGTATGCAGAAAAAGGAGATTCTGGAACGCAGAGTTTCAGGCTCTCTGGAGGATTTGATAGAACAGCGGAAAAGCCATATTTACCGTTCCTATGAGGATAACAGGCTTATGCCCATTGAGGGCGTAGATAAGTGCGCCATAGTATGTGCGCCTATAATCTCTCAGGGAGATGTAAACGGAGCGGTGATGATGCTTCAGGGAGAAGGAACAGAGTACGCCACCCCCGAGCAGACTGCGCTTGTACAGGCGGCAGCTATGTATTTTTCAAAGCAAATGGAAGAATAAAAAAATTCATACAAAAGCCTTGTGCTTAGTTATGCTGATTCCTGATTGAAAGCAGACAAAGATTTGCAAAAATCAAACCGCAAGGATTGTCTGCTTTCAGTCAAGAATTAGTATTAGGGCTTGTTTGAAAACAGAGGGAGCACCTGCTTCTTGTTCCAAAAAGCTTAGCTTCAAGGAAAAATCCTCGTCAAACCGATGTTTGACGAGGATTTTTGATTAAAAAACAACTGTTTTGTGCAAAAAGCCGACATTTTCATTTTTTTCAAACAAGCTCTGATTCGGCACAAGTTTTTATTCAGCTACTTACTGTGCTTGCCGCCGCTGTTTTTTCTTTTATTAAGTACTATGAAAATTCCCGCCGTCAGACCTGCGACAACAACTGCTGCCACTATAAGAACAATAACTAAGGGGTTAATTCCGCCATCGTTATTTTCCGAACCGTTATTTCCGTCCGTAACGGAAGGAGAATTGCTGTCCGAGGCTTCACCGGTGCTTTCGTTCTCCTTTTTGGTGGTTTCCTCGCCCTTATCGCTGCTTTCGGGAAACTGAATTTGACCCGTTGTTGTATCCGAAGCAGGCTGATCGGTCTTTTTAGTCAGCATACCTATTGCGTTTTCCAAAAGCATACGAGCCTCCTCTATCTGATCCTGAGAGAGACCGGAGCTGTTCAGGACTTCCTTAGCCCGGGTTATGGCCTGCTGCAGAATTTTAAAGCTGTCCTCAGTATAATCCGCCGCCTTATAATTTTCGGCAGCTTTTACCGCTTCGGAAAGTGCCGTTAGTTCCACAGGACGTGGATTTTCCTCATCGCTTGGAGGAGTTATTACAACAGGCGGTTCAGCGGTTACAACAGGCGGTTCGGTAACCGTTGGCTGTTGAGGATTACCGTCTGTAGCTGCAGGCTTTTCCGTAACGACGGGCTTTTCCGTGACAACGGGCTTATCCGTAACCGCAGGGGGAGGAGTCGACCCGCCGTTCCCTGTCCTAATACTAACCTCCGCAGAATAGCTTAAATCGTCGTATGTAATAAGAGTATTGCTTCTTACGGCTTTAAAAGAATCTTTGACAAAGGACACATCGGCGGCTGCACCGTTTGACCCGGCGGCTGAAAGCTTAACATAACCCAAATAAACTGTAGGATCGTCCTTGTCAAAAAGGGGATCCGTTCCTACGGCGTAGATATTAAGCACTCCCGTTTCCTTATGATAGCGGCTTTCCTGTATTTTTGCGCCCAGCTTTTCATTATGAATAAAGGATATTTCCGCATTATCCGTATTCGGGCTTATTTTTAAACTGATCTGCAGAGAGGATATTTCCTCGGCGGCGGCTTCAGGTATCGTAAGAATCACCTCTGCCATATCGTCCCTTGCTCTAAGCTCCGCTTTTCCGTTGTCTTCTGCAAAAACCGATGCCGTCAGGCTCATTACGGCGGCGGTAATCACCGCCGTAAATGTCCCGAATAAAATTTTATTGAAAGCTGTGTTCATAATATTCTCCTATCCTGCCTATTCAGGGGCTATCTGAAAAGCCGCCACTGCACGAATTTCTGCTAACTGCGGACGCTTTCTGCGTCAAAGAATGCCGGCAGTAATCCATTAAGGGGGATTATTACGGAATACTTTAGTATTCCTGCGCTTTTTTCCTTGAAACCGCCGCCCATTCAGCAAATCGCACAAAATTGCTTAGCTTTCGGATACACCCTATTCAAAAACTTCAGCAAAAGGCAAATTTCAGCGGATAAAAAACATAAATTCAATGATTAGCCGTTAAGGTAATGCTCGGAAGCGTGCTTGGAATATCAATAAAGAAGGAATCGCTCACCATTCTCTGTCCTTCGTTGGTCAAAGCGTTGTTTACTCTGTAAAGCTCCGCTCTTACCTTATTAAGACTGCTGATGTCAAAATCGGAATCGGGTTCAATCCAATATATCCAGGTACCGTCCGATACGTCCTGAATGTTGCCGGTTTCGGGAACGTCTGCAAGAATGATCTGTTCAGCCTTTAAATAGCCCTCCTGGTCAATTCCGCCGACGATGCTTCCCTTTTCATCATAAAGGAGAACCGTATTGTAAGCGGGATTACCCTTATATGTGCCTACAAACACTATCGAGCCTTCGGGAATAACATATCCCTCGCCCTCCGCATAACGATAGCTTTCGGAAAGTATTCCTATGGCGGGAACACCTTCGGAGGTGCCTCTGAAATCAACATTGTCTCCCGTAACGCCCAATACATCAATTTCGGCAATAGAAACCGTGCTTCCTTCCTGATTGGGGATAACAAGCTTTACGGCGTCGGTCTTATAGGTGCTTACATATTTGCCCTCTTCGTTGGAGAAATAAATCGACTTGTCGCCGCCGAACGTGCCCTTTGCAGCCTGAACCCAAACCCCCATATCGTCCTTCGCCATAATAATGTACTCGCCGATGGGATTTTCGTCTCCCGCCTTATACTTAAAGCCGGAGATAGTAAGGCTTTTGCCGAATTCCACGGTAATTTCAGCGTCCTTGCCTACTGTTGCAGTGTAAACGGTGCTGTCATTTCCGTCGGAAATATCATAAATTCTATCCTCGGGAACAGGGTCGCAGGGTGAATTATCGTCGCCGATAACGGAAATAGGGGCGTTTTCTGCCTTAATATCATTGTGGGACAAGGTCCAGCTTGTTTTGTCAACGCTTCCGTCCGTGCGTATCTTAATGGGTTCGAGAACCTTAGGCGCAGAACGGTTAAGGTATTTGTCGACAAGCGTTACCTCATATGTGATCACACGGTTATTCATGGTGGCTACATAATCGGTATAGGTATTTTCCGCGGTGAAGCCTGCAGCCTCCTTGGTTACCACGCCGCCCGAGGTGGTGCAGCGTACTATTTCATAGCCTAAAATATCCTCTTCGGGAATATTCTCGGAGGTAAAGGTAAAGTTAATCTGATTGGAGTTGGGCGAAGCAAGCTTTGCAGTCGTTCCTGCACCTACCGCATCAACATTTCCCTCTGTGCCCAAAATTCCGCCGTCGGGGTTCTCTATGCGGTAAACCTTTGAGTCGTCGTCCACATAGTAAATCGCTCTTGTTTCTTCCTCAAACTGCTCGGCGTACTTTACGGTATCACTGTCGGGAATCTTGCCCCAGCGTTTAAAGAAATCAAGTATATTCTTTTCCGCCGCTGCGCAGGAAAGGCGCATAAGTACTTGATCCGTGCCGCCGCTTAACGTAAGGGCAATTCCGTCGGGAGCGGGAGCAAGGGAAGGTGTGCGGGAATAGGTGTCAACTCTTGCGTAGAACAGGCTGTTAAACTGTTCTGTCGGATCTTCAAAGGTCTTGTAGTTATAGTTATTATCGTAAGCTAAGTGAAGCTGCCAATACATACCCAGCTGTGTTGCTATATTGGAGCAGGTTCCGACTGTGCCTGAGGTTACCTTTTTATAGATATTTTCGTAGGTAAATCTCATTCCTTGATTGCTGTCCTTGGCCTGCGCCAGCTGCGCAAAATAGTTGTTGGTGATTTCGGCAACGGCGTAGCTTCCCTGATTTATGCAGTGTCCTATTTCGTGAGCTATTCCCCAGCCGAAATAACGACCGCTTACATATCTTCCCTCCTCGTCGGCAACAACGGGAGTACAGTTCACCATACCCGCACATTCGTTCCATTCTATGCCGATATGGTTGCCGGACGCATACATAAACGCACCGCCGAACATTCTTTGATAACGGATATTTAAATGTCCCTTGGGAATATTGTCTTTATCCTTTTCGGCGTTTTCGTTAAGTCCCTTATGCTGATAGAACAGATACATCATATCCTCCATCGCCTTAAAGGAATCCAGCATTCTTTCCGCCTTTTGTGCCGCAGTACCTGTTCCTGCGCCTGCCACAATCCGCTTGGCGGGAAGGGACAGCATCATGGTATCGAGCATAATATCCGCTGCGCCCAAAACACAGTTTCTTTCGTTATATTCGTACTTGCTTACATTACCGTTGTCCGAGTTTTTATGAATCTCGTTATGCAGTGCTTCCATATTGCCCGCATATTCGGTTAACTGGGCAATAAAGCTTTCGGTGCGGCTTTTTCTTTCTTCCTCGTCAGTTACCCGGTAAAGATCCAAAACGGGAACGGCATTTCCGCCGCTTACTCGTACGGCGTAACGCTCATTGACGTTATTTCCCGTATACTGGATATAAAGTGCGCCGCCGCTTTCGGCGTCGGTAGTCCAAAGCTTGGGTATTTCAATAACATTTACGCCTGTTTTAAGAGTGGCGACAACCTTGAACATAGGGCTGGACTCGGAGTGATACTGGGTGGCTACAAGCTGTAAATTGGTGTTTTCCCCTGATTTTTTGCTGTTATGACCTACATAAACCGTTATATTATCCCCGGCATCCGCAGTGATTCCCAAGGGCTGCCATGCGTTTATGCCGCCGAAGCCTCTGTTTACATCATTGGTGCTTATCGTGGTATGTATTCCCTGAGTCGGACGGAGACTCTTGTTGTTTAAAATGTCCTCTGCGTTTTTCAGCTCCCTCTCCCAGATATCCAGTTCGGGATTTAACTCGCCGCTTATCTCGTCGGGAGTGTTAAGACGGGTTCTGAGCGCATCGATAGTGCTTTGAGTTACATCGGGCTTTAAAGTGGTGTGCAGATCGTCCTCAAACAGCGAGTAAATATCCTCGCCTATAGAATCGTAGTGATAGAAATACATCTCCGAAATGTCAATATCTTCATAAGCCAAATAGCGAGCAAGACCTATTTGGATCTTCTTTATCTGCGCCTTTTGAGGAAGCGTAATCTGATAATAGGTGTGATTGTCCTTATCGGTTTTTCTTTGGATAGACGCAGCATTTCTGCCAAGGCTGGTCAGATTGCCCTCCTTGTCCCAATAGTTGATTTTAACGTAAAAATATCCTAAATCCGAGGGCGTTATTTCCTGAAAAGCGATTTTCTGAATGGTATATTCTCTATCAAATTCGTAGAACAAGCCGTTATTGCCCAAATTGTTATATCCGCCGCCGTCCCATGAGTTAAGGAGATAATGAGACAGAGGGGCGTTGTCAACGGTACCCCAGGCAGTTTTTCCCTCGGCGTCGAGAGGACTGTCAACCATTAAGCCGCTGTTGAACCATGCGCCTGTAATATGCTCGGAAACCTGACCGGCTTCACTGAAATTGATAAGCTTGTATTTCGGAACGGCAGCAGGCTCTAAATCGGTGGTTACCGCTATAGCCGAAAGAGACGGTCCGCTTTCGCCTATCTCGTTTACGCCTGTTACATAGGCGGTATATTCGGTTTTGTCCTCTAAGCCGTTAACGGTATAGGAGTTGGCGGGAATGCCTTCAACCTTGTGATATGCTTCTTCGTCAACGCTCTTATAATATACGTTATAATAATCTGTGTCTTCCATTTTTTTCCATGAAAGAACTATGCTCTTGTACTTGCCCACTGCCTTAACGTTGTCGGGCTTGTCGGGACGTTTGTCGGGCTTGGGTGTAACGGTTATGGAATCGCAGTAGCCGCTGCTCCAGGTGCCGTTTACAGATTGAACGGATACGGTATAATCGGTGTTGTTTACCAATTCCCCGCCGCCAAAGGCGGTGACTGTGAGAGAATTGCCCGTCACCTTAACGGTTTCAAACCTTTCGCCCTGCTTTATCATAACTTCATATCCCGTAACATTTACACAGCTGTCCCAATTCAAGGTAAATGTTTTGCTGCCTGCCGTTGCGGCAAGATTCTCGGGAATATCAAGGGAGGGCTCGGGAATCCTTTCCTCCATGCCGTTTACAAATTCCACGTATGAAATTTCCGCCAAATCATTGTTATTCTGCATTTCCGAGATACGTACGGTTACCTTTTTAACAGCAATCTGAGAACCCAGATTTATTTCTATGTTGCCATGCTCATCCTGTTCCACCGAAACGTTTTCGCTTTCAAGCAGATTATGTATTCCGTAAACGATGGGAGCCTGTACCGTGTACTCCGCTCCGTTTTCCTCATAAACAATATCAAGAACGCCCTTTGAAACAGGGTTGTTTTCATTAACGCCTATAAGCAAGCCGTCGGTATGGGAAGCACCGTTTGTCTGCGCAATGTTTATTTCCAGTGAAACGGGGTTTTCGCTTGATATGGCTTCGCCGTTTTCGGCAGTGAGTCTTACTGCGCCGCTGTTTGTAAACAGATTGCAGATTTCGCCCTCAATGCTTGTGCCTTCTCCTGCATTCGCCGAAAGAACGGAGGAAGGTATTGAGGTTTCGGGAAAAGCCAAAATATGGCTGTCGGTTTTATAGCTTTTTGCAAGATATTCCAAATCAACCAAGTCAAATTCACCGTCGCCGTTTAAATCGGCAACATTGTCGGTATTGTCCGAATCAACAGCGTCAATCAGACAATCCTTATCCTTATCGTCGATAACGCCGTCGCCGTTTGCATCGCCTATAAGCAGCGCACCGGGGTGAGGAGCGTTTTCCGTATAGCTGAAGCCCTCCACAAAGCCCGTAAGCAGCTTAACCGAAGCCGCCTGAGTGTCTACGGTAATATTCTGTGTGTAGTCCGCAAAGCCGGGGGCGGATACTTTCAGAGTATACTCCCCGGGGGGAAGCTCCTTAAAGGATGCGTTGTTCCTGCTCTCCCCATTATCGGAGGAAAGAAGAATTTTCTGAGAAGCCTTGCCGGTAAGCTCGGCGGTAAATTCAACCGAGCTGTTCAGAGTCAGTGCAGGAGCAACGGAAACGTTTATTTCTCCGGTATTAACGGGTTCGTTTTCCGCTGCGGGGATCTGTGCTACGATCTCAAAGCCGAGCTGAAACAGCATAGCCAAAGATACGGCTATCGACAATACATACTTTACGGTTTTACTCATACTGTTTTCCTCCTTACATATTTTAAAAAGAATTATATTCCATAGTTTTACGGTAGTTTTTACCGTGTAGTTTTTACCATATGGTTATTATAGCACAACGAAGTGCCGATTACAAGAGGATTTTTATTAAATTACACAATATGCAATGCGATTGTTATAAATGTAACTAAAATGTAACTTTAAAAAAATACAAAAAATGAACAAATTCACAAAAACGCTTATAATGGGGATTTTCTTCAATAATAGTGAAACTTTTTTCAAGATTTACGTTTTGAAAAACAAAAAATAAAAATAAATACAGCCCATAAAA
>DNUB01000129.1:0-6800 GCA_003508605.1 Oscillospiraceae bacterium
TCCCAAAAAGCCAAACGCAGTTCAAAAAGCCAACGCAGTAACCCCCCGCAAGGTACACTGCAGAACCTACGTCAAAAAACATATAGACAAATCACAAATAAAATGTTAAAATATAAGGAAGAATAAAAACAGCTTCTTTCAAGGAGGTATACAGAAATGTCATTTATGACCGAAAACGAAGCCCGCGAAGCCATATGCGAGGTAGGGCATAATCTGTGGCAATTGGGCTTTGTAGCCGCAAACGACGGAAATATTTCCGTAAAGCTGGACGAGGATGTGTTCCTTGCCACTCCCACAGGCACAAGCAAGCGCATACTCCGTCCCGAAATGCTGATTCTTGTAAACGGCAGGAACGAGGTAATTAAGGAAGCCCCCGGGTATAAGCCCTCGTCGGAGTTTAAAATGCACCTTAGCTGCTATGCCGAGCGTCCCGACATAAAGGCGGTGGTTCACGCTCACCCGCCCACAGCCACGGGCTTTGCCATAGCTCATATACCCCTTGACGATTATTCTATGCCCGAAGCGGTTATCTTTTTGGGCAGCGTGCCCATTGCGCCCTATGATACCCCCGGCTCGGTGGGCTTGGCGGAATCGATAAAGCCCTTTTTGCAGCATCACGACACCATACTTATGGAAAATCACGGTGCGGTTTGCGTCGGCGTGGATCTTACCCAGGCCTACTACCGCATGGAAACGCTGGAGCACTATGCAAAGGTTTCTTTGGTGGCAAGGCAGCTTGGCGGCGCAAATCCTTTGCCCATGGACAAGATAGAGGAGTGCGTGGAGATAGGCAGGGGCTGTCCTCTCCGTCACCCCGGCTACAGAAAATATTCCTGATAATTTTAGAGATACCCTTTATCCTGAAAGGCGGAAGCTATGAAAAAAGTTCTTATATTTGATTTCGGCGGTTCATCGGGGCGGGCACTGCTCTGCAGCTATGAAAACAAAAGCTTTATCTCAACGGAGATCCACCGCTTTGCCAACACTCCAGTAACCCTGGAGGGAAAATCCTGCTGGAACATGGATATGATATTCAAGGAGATAGACAAGGCACTTGATAAGGCGGAAAACTTCGGCTTCGACGCAGTTTCCGTCGATACATGGGGAGTGGATTTCGCCTTGATGAGCCATGAGGGAGAATTTGTGCAGCGGCCTGTCTGCTACCGTGACGGCAGAACCGACGGCATTCCCGAAAAGGTATTTAAGGATATTCCGAAAATAGATTTATATATGCGTTCGGGAATTACTCAAATGCAGATAAATACCCTGTACCAGCTTGCGGCAATGCAGGAGCAGGACAGGGACAGACTTGAAAGAGCCGACAGGCTGCTTATGATGCCCGATCTTATCAATTTTCACCTTACGGGGAAAATGATAAACGAATATACCGAGGCCACCACATCGGGACTTATAGACCCTAAAACAAAGGATTGGGATTACGGGCTTATTGAACGGCTTGGCTTCCCCAAAAGGATTTTCGGCAAGCTGATAATGCCGGGAGAAAAAATAGGGGACTTAAAGGCGGGCTATACCAACCGTATTGTCCCCGTTTTTGCCGCACCCTCTCACGATACCGCTTCGGCGGTGCTTGCCGTGCCCTCGGAGGAGAAGAATTTTGCCTTTATAAGCTGCGGAACATGGGCTTTGTTCGGGGCGGAGCTGGAGGAGCCGGTTATTAACAAGGACGCCTTTGAAAGCGAGCTTACCAACGAGGGCGGCTACGGCGGCAGCATTACCTTTTTGAAAAACATTACGGGCACCTGGTTTTTGCAGGAGTGCAGAAAGTATTTTAACTCGGTGGGGGAGATATTTACCTTTAACGATATGGAGGCCTTTGCAAGAAGCGCACCGTCCCATATTGCAAGGATAAACCCCAACGACCCTTCCTTTTTAAAGGGCGGGAACATACCCAAAAAGGTTGCGGAATACTGCGAAAGGACAGGGCAGGCAAGACCCAAAAGCATAGCCCAGACCCTGAGAATAATTTACGAAAGCCTTGCGGAGGAATTTGCCAAAACTCTTGACGCTTTGGAAAAGATCACGGGGCGCAGCTATCCCAATGTTTATATCGTGGGCGGCGGCTCAAAGGATAAGCTGTTATGCCAGCTTACCGCCGACGCTACCGGCAGGACGGTTATAGCGGGACCCTCCGAGGCTACGGCAATAGGAAACGCCATGAGCACGCTTATCGCTCTCGGCGAGATAGAAGATGCGGAGCATGCGAGAGCCGTTGTGCGCAGAGGAGCTGAGGTCAAAGAGTTTTTGCCCGATTTCAGCGATATGGACAGCAGGCGGTAAAGCTGATAATTTGCATTAGGGCGTATCTGAAAACCAAGCAATTTTGTACAATTTCGCTAAATGCGTGGCGATTTCAAGGAAAAAAGCGGAGAAATACGAGGGTATTCAGCAGTAATCCCCTTTTAGGGGATTACCGCCTGCATTCTTTGACGCAAAAAGCGTCCGCAGTTAGCAGAAATTCGTGCAATTGCGACTTTTCAGATAACCCATAGTTTTACAGTAAAAGATTAAAAGCTGAAAGCCGACAGCCGCAAAAAGGCTTTGCCGATCGTCCATCCTTCGGCAAAGCCGACGCTGTCAGCCTTCGGCTTTTTTATGCTTGCGGTTAACCTTCTGCTGTCCGCTGTCAGTCTTTAACTGTCTACAGTCAATTTTTTCAACGCCTCCGCCGAAGCGGCAAGCTCTCTCTGCTCCGTACCGCTTAAGGGAATTTCCAGCACCTTTTCCGCACCTCCCGAGCCTACTATTGTGGGAATGCTCAGGCACAAGCCGCTGATGCCGTACTGCCCCGAAAGCAGCGACGAAACGGGAAGAATGGAGTGCTCGTCTCTTGTTATGCTCTCGGAGATTTTCGCAACCGCCATTGCAATCCCGTAATAGGTGGCTCCCTTTCTGTCTATTATTTCATATGCGCTGTCTCTCACCTCACAGTAGATCCTTTGGGTATCCTTTTTGTAGTCGGGAATGCCCCTTAGCTCGTAAAAATGGTCCAAATCTATGCCCGAAATATTTGCGCCGCTCCAGACCGCCAGCTCACTGTCGCCATGCTCTCCTATTATTACCGCATGAACGCTTCTTGCGTCTACGTTCAGCCTTCTGCTTAAAAGATATTTGAGCCGTCCCGTATCCAGTACCGTCCCCGAGCCTATCACCCTTTCGGGAGGGAAGCCCGACATTTTTAAGGCTGCGTCGGTAAGGATATCAACGGGATTGGTAACGATCATCAAAATCCCCTTATAATCACGCCTTGCTATTTCGGGAATTATTCCTTCAAGGATTTTCAGATTTTTGCCGATCAGGTCAAGCCTTGTTTCCCCCTCCTTCTGATTAGCTCCCGCCGTTATGATTATCAGTCCTGCGTCGCTTATATCGTCATAATCTCCCGCATATATTTCCATAGGCGCACTGTAGGGCAGACCGTGGCTTATATCGAGAGCTTCCCCCTCCGCCTTTTTTCCGTCGATGTCAATCAGCACCAATTCCGAAAAAACGCTTCTCTGCATAAGGGTGAATGCAATGGAAGAACCTACAAAGCCGCAGCCTATTACCGCCGCCTTTCGGTTGTTAACAGCGCAGGCGTCATTCATCTGCATTTCCTCCTCTCACGTTTAAAAAATATTCCGCTCCGGGAAAATCCGCAGCGCAGGTCAGCTGCTCCTCGATACGCAAAAGCCTGTTGTATTTGGCGACACGTTCGCTGCGGCAGGGTGCGCCCGTTTTTATCTGTCCTGCGTTGGCGGCGACGGCCAGATCGGCTATAAAGCTGTCCTCCGTTTCTCCCGAACGGTGGGAAATTACGGCGGTATAGCCTGAGCCCTGTGCCAGCTTGATTGCGTCTAAGGTTTCGGAAACGGTGCCGATCTGATTTAATTTAATGAGAACCGAGTTGCCGCAGCCCATAGCTATGCCCTTTTTAAGCCGTTTTACATTGGTGACAAACAGGTCGTCCCCCACAAGCTGCAGCTTGCTGCCAAGGCGGGCGGTAAGCTTTCTCCAGCCCTCCCAATCCTCCTGATCCAAGCCGTCCTCCAGGGAAAACAAGGGAAAATCCCTTGAAAGCTGTTCCCAATAGCCGATAAGCTGTTCCGAGGAAAACTCCTTTCCGCTTTTGGGCAGGCGGTAATGTCCGGGCTTTGCCGTTTTCCACTCCGAGGCGGCGGCGTCCATAGCAAGCAGAAAGTGAGCTTTGGGCTTATAGCCCGCATTTTCGGCGGCGGCGACAATAAGCTCCAGAGCCTCCCTATCGCTTTTCAGATCGGGAGCGAAGCCGCCCTCGTCTCCTACGGCGGCGGAATGTCCCTCCGACTTAAGAAGCGATGCAAGGGAATGATATATTTCGGTGGAAAATCTCATACATTCCTTAAAGGTGGGAGCTCCTACGGGCATTATCATAAACTCCTGCACGTCAAGGCTGTTGGAGGCATGTGCGCCGCCGTTCAGAATATTAAGCATGGGCATGGGGAGAGTGACTCCGTTAATTCCCCCTAAAAATTTGTACAGCGGCAGGCGCAGCGATGCGGCGGCAGCCTTTGCACAGGCGCAGGAAACCGCAAGAATGGCGTTTGCGCCCAAATTCTTTTTTGATTCCGTGCCGTCGGCGGTTTTCATTACACTGTCGACTTTGTAAATATCGGCGGCATTTTCTCCCTTTAAGCATTCGGCGATTATTTTTTTAACATTGCCTACTGCCTTTAAAACGCCTTTTCCTCCGTACTGATTATCGTTGTCCCTAAGCTCCAAAGCCTCGTAAGTTCCCGTAGAGGCTCCGCTGGGTGCGGCGGCAATGGCTTTTGTGCCGTCGGCTAAGGTCACCTGCGCTTCAACGGTGGGGTTTCCTCTTGAATCGAAGATCTGTCGTGCCGTTACTTCCTCAATGGCGGTTTTTAGCTGTTTCATAGCGGTATATTCCCTTTCTTAGAAAATACTTTTTATTTAGTGTGCTGTATTTTTTTAAAATTATGCGGTAAAAAGGGAATTTCGAAAAGGGGGAAAAAGCAAACAGGTTCAAATAATCAAAATCTGTATACGTCCCGCTTTTTGCCGTAAGCAAAAAAACTCTATTTTATACTGTCCCTCATAAAAAAATCCGTTATCGGTACTGCAACCGATAACGGAATTATTTTATTCAAGGCGTGTTCGCATAAAGCCCGACATTCATTTTTCGGTTTATTCCACCGAAGGGGCACGATGTGAGGCACTTTAGCACTGCAGGGCGGCAATGCCGCCAAGGAATCGCCTTCAATACGAGTTTTGCCATTTGGCTGTCGTCTTAAAAGGCGGCGTCAGACAACTGACTTGTCTGTTTTAAGGATTACGCTGCACAGACAGACTCCAAATCGGCTGTCAATGCGCATTACTTGCGCTTTTTGCTGATGATTACCACAGCCGCCAATGCTGCAGCCAAGGGTACAAACGCAATTGCTGCGCCGGTGGGCAAATTGCCGCTGCCGCTGCCGTTTCCGCTGCTGCTGCCGCCGGGGGTTGTGGTGGGAGCTGTTGTTGCGGAAGGATCTGCCGTTCCAGAGGATTCCGCCGTTGTTTCGGCGGGAGTCTCGGGAGGTGTTATAATAGGGTCGGAGGTTTCGGGAGTTTCGGGAAGCTTAGCTACGGAACGCTCCTCAGTCTCTCCGCAGCGGCTGCACTTGCGGCTCTCCAGACCCTCGCTGTCTACGGTAGGCTCTTTAACGGTTTCCCATTCGCCCCAATCATGACCCAAAGCGGGAATCTCTTCGGTAAATTCGCCGCCGCATGCGGAGCAAACGCCCTTCTTTACGCCGGCCTCAGTGCAGGACGCTTCCTTTTCCACAGTCCACTCGATGGTGTGCTCGATCATGTCGATCTCTCTTGTTTCCTTTTCAACGCCGCAAAGCTCGCAGACTCTTTCCTCAACACCCTTTTCGGTGCAGGTTGCGGGCTTGGTTACCTTCCATTCGCCGAATTGGTGCTCAAGCTTGGGAAGCTTTTGGGTAACGGTCTTTCCGCAGACGGTGCAAACGCCCTCCTGCTCGCCCTCTTCGGTGCAGGTGGCCTTTTTGGTTTCGGTCCACTTGTCTACCTTATGCTCGGCGGGAGCTATGTCCTCGGTTTTCACCGTTTCACCGCAGTCCTTGCAGACTGTTACGGATTTTCCGCCCTTTTCACAGTCGGTTATTTCGGTATTGGTTTCGGTATTTTTGTGGGAGCATTTTACGACACCGCCGGAAACCGTCAATTGGTCGTTAAGGCTGGTACCGTCGTCATCGTCGGCGGCGATATCCACCTCCTCCAGGGTTAATGCTCCGTTGACCTTAAGAACCTTAAAGGAAAGGCTCAGCAGCTCGGTAGCGTCTCCGCTTACTCCCTTGCTGATGGTGGTGTAGGCAAATCCCACGCTGCCCTTATCGGCTTGGGTAAGATTGATGTCTCCCATCCAGCTGTCAAGAGCGCTGCCCGCTTTTACGGAATCCGTCTGTAATTCCAGCTCGCCGGGGTCGAAGAGAAGCTTAAAGGAAGCCGAGCCTACTCCCTGCTCTCCGTTTGCGTCAAGATTGATGGATACCGAAACGGTATCTCCTACGCTTGCCGCTTCGGCTTTCGCATACACCTTGTACGCGCTTTCTTCACTTGCGGCGAACGAGCTCAAGGACATTGCGCCCGCTGCCATTACTGCGGCGGTTATTGCCGCCGCTTTTCTGATTGCTTTCATGTTTTTAACTCCTTTTTTTTATTAAAGTGCTATTTTTTTAGCGCACTTTTTCTGATTTATGCCGGTGCTTATCCCAGCACCCTGCTGCCCGATACCG
>DNUB01000129.1:7161-15035 GCA_003508605.1 Oscillospiraceae bacterium
CGCCGTTCACGTCGGCAGCCGCCTCCTGTTCGGGAGTAAGCTTTCTGCTGCCCGATACCGCCTGCAATACCCATTTTGCGTCAACCGCCGACAGCTTGCCGTCGCCGTTAATTTCGCCTAAGGTTACGGCGGGCTTTTGCGACATTACGTATTCGCTGAAATGGTCGGTGGTGAAGACCATGTAGCCGTTCTCATATACAGCCTTCATATCGGTGAGAGAGCCGTCGGATTCTCTGCGGCTTACCGTCACCTTTTCGTAATCCCAGCCCTGAGGAATCGGGATCTTTACCGTTACCTCGCCGTCGGGCTGTACCTCTTCGCCGTTTTCGTTTTTAAGGGTGATGTTGTAGATTATCTTTTCCTCGTTGGAGTCGGCGGATTTTTCTGCCTCAAGGGTTTTGCCTGTCAGGTTGGGGTTTTCTATTATGATGTTGTTTTCGCTGTCTATTGCGGCTTCCTTGCCTATTATTTTGAAGGGGATATAGTATTCCTTCGAATAATCCTGCGCATATGAATTTTCATAGCCGTAGATTGTGAGGTAGGTGCAGTTCTCGAACGCTTCATAACCTATCCATGTTACGCTGTCGGGAATTGTTACCGAGGCGAGAGAGGTGCAGCCCCTGAACGCAGCACTGTGTATACTTGTCACACTGTTGGGGATCGTCACCGAGGTGAGAGAAGTGCAATCATTAAATGCATATTTTTCTATTACTGTCACACTATCAGGTATTTCCACTGATTTGAGGGAGGTGCAGCCTTCAAATGTACTTTCTTCTATCATTGTCACACTATCGGGTATATCTATTGTTTTGAGAGAGGTGCAGTATCGAAATGCCCAGCCGACTATCTCTGTCACATTGTCGGACATATTCACTGTTGTAAGGGAGGTGCAGCCTTCAAATGCATCGCCGCCTATCTCTGTCACACTATCAGGGATATTGATTGTTATGAGGTAATTACAGTATGAAAATGCCCAACCTTCTATCTTTGTTACACTATTAGGTACAGAATAACTCTCATCCGTTTTACCTTCGGGATAGAATATCAAAGTTGTGTTGTCATTATTAAACAGTACGCTATCCACAGAGGAATAAACAGCATTTTTTGCATCTACTTCAACAGATTTTAATGAGGTGCAGCAAAAAAATGCAAGCCATCCTATATATGTCACACTGTTTGGTATCTCCACAGTTGTGAGTGATGTGCAAGATAAAAATGCATGATCCCTTATCACCGTCACGCTATCGGGTATCTCCACGGTTGTTAGCGATGTGCAGCTTTTAAATGCGTACGAATCTATCTCTGTCACACTGTCAGGTATAGAATAGCTTTTATCCGTTTTGCCGGCAGGATACATCATCAATTTTGTTTTATCCTTGTCAAACAACACGCCGTCAGCAGAAGAATAATTAGCATTTTTTTCGTCAACGTCGATAGATTGTAATGAGGTGCATTCAGTGAAAGCCCAGTTATCTACCGATTCCACACTGTCGGGTATTACCACAGATGTGAGAGAGGTGCACTCTTCAAATGAACGACGGCTTATCATTGTCACACTGCCGGGAATTACCACAGATGCGAGAGAAGTACAGCCGCTAAATGTATCCTCTTCTATAACTGTCAAACTGTTGGGTATTACCACAGATGTGAGAGAAGTGCAGCCTTCAAATGTAGCCCAACCTATCTTTGCCACACTATCGGATATGTCCACAGATGTGAGAGAGGTGCAGTCTTTAAATGCACAATAACTTATCCTTGTCACTTTGTCGGGAATTGTTACTGAGGTGAGAGAGGCACAGCCGCAGAATGCTGCATTGCCTATTTCTGTCACGCTGTTGGGTATTATAACAGATGTGAAAAAAGCACAGCCTTTAAATGCGGACTCTCCTATCACTGCCACACTGTTAGGTATGGAATAATTTTTATCTGTTTTACCCGCAGGGTATTGTACTAATTTTGTTTTATCCTTATTAAAAAACACACCGTCCTGTGATGAATAGTTTTTATTCCTTTCATCAACATTTATTGCTGTGAGGGAGGTGCATTCCCAGAACGCCCCATCGCCTATACTTGTCACGCTGTCGGGAATTGTCACAGAGGGGAGGGAGGCGCAGGTAACGAAAGCATACAAGCCTATACTTGTCACACTGTCAGGAATTGTTACAGAGGTGAGGGAGGCGCAACTGTGGAACGCTCTATCACCTATACTTGTCACGCTGTTGGGAATTGCCACCGAGGTGAGGGAGGTGCACTGTCTGAACGCATTATCGCCTATGCTCCACACACTGTCGGGAATTGCCACCGTGGTGAGAGAGGTGCAGTCTGCGAACGCAGAATTGCCTATTTCCGTAACTCTTTTCCCTTCAATCTCCGAGGGAATAACCACATCTCCCCCCTCGCCGCTATAACCGGTAACGGTAACGCTCTCCCCGTCCTCGTTCACCCTATACTCAAAATCCTCCGCCGGGCTTTCCTCTCCTTCGTTCACCCCGCTTACCGCCGCAGGTGCTCTCTTTACATCGGAAACCGCAAGGTATTCCTCGGCAGTAACGGCAGGCAGCGAAGCAACTGTTACAGCCGCCGCCAAAAGGGCAGTTGTTAACTTTTTCAGCTTCATAATAAATTTCCTTTCTGTTTTGTTTTTATGTTATTTTTAAATACCGTCTGCTAATCCAGCACCCTGCTTCCCGATACCGCCTGCAAAATCCACTTTGCGTCAACGGCGTTAATCTTGCCGTCGCCGTTCACGTCGGCGGCAGCCTCCTGCTCGGGAGTAAGCTTTCTGCTGCCCGATACCGCCTGCAATACCCATTTTGCATCAACCGCCGACAGCTTGCCGTCGCCGTTAATTTCACCCTTTTGAACATCGGGCTTTTTGGCAAGAACGTATTCGCTGAAATGGTCGGTAACGAATACCGCATAGCCGTTTTTGCATATCGCTTTCATATCGGTGAGAGAGCCGTCGGGTTCTCTGCGGCTTACCGTCACCTTTTCGTAATCCCAGCCCTGAGGAATCGGGATCTTTACCGTTACCTCGCCGTTGGGCTGTACCTTTTCGCCGCTGCCGTTTTCAAAATAGATGTTGTAAACGGTTTGGTTCTTGTTAGAGTCTTTCTCTACCACGTTGACCTTAAGCTCTGCGTCCTCGTCAAATGCGCCGCTTTCATCGGAAACCTCTATTCCGGTTCCTTTGTCAACAAACTTCTGCTCTTCGGATTTATCGATCTCTATCTTTGTTACTCTAAAGCCGTACTCAACACCTGTGCCGTCAGATACCAGCTTTAGCTTAACCGAATCGCCCTCAACCGTTACCGTTTTTCCGCTGAGCTCTGTGCCTGTGTAGCGGGTTTCCCTTCCCTGTGAGTCGATTATAACAAGATAATCATAGGGCTCTTCAAACAATGTATCCTCCGAGAAGGTGAGGGAAATGGTTTTCGCCCCCTCGTGCTTGTAAAGGTAAGAGGTATTTTCGTTGTTGGCATAGGGGTGTGCGCTTTGAAGCTCTTCGGCTGTGGTGCAGATATTCACGGGAAGAATCGTGAATTTTACTGTTCCCGTATCCTTAAAGTGTCCTATACCCGTTATAACGATTGCGCCTTCGCCCGGTTCTATGTTGTTTTCATAGGAAACGGTATAGTCAACGCCTTCGGTCAGCTCTTCGCCGCTATAAAATACTCTTATCGGCGGAGTGATAGGTTCTCCCGTGTAGTCGAAGGTTTCCTGATAATCAACGCCTAAGCCTAAAATCGATATGGCTTCAATGGTGAATATTCCCGTTGTTTTTCCACTGTAAATTCCCATGCCTTGAACTTCGGCGGAGGCGGCGCCCACCTCGGCATTGTTCTTATAGTTTAGAACCGTGTAGTCCGTGCCGTTTATAAGCTCATAGGAGCCTAAGAATACCTTAAGCTCGGGCTTCATCTTTGAGCCGGTCCAGGTGAAGCTCGGATTTACGGTATATCTGCCTCGGGAATCCAGGAATTTAACGGTGAGCATATCTGCGGGAATGGAATCTATGGGGATAAAGGCAGTTTTATCTCTTTCGTTTGCAAAGGTTTCCGCATAGCTTCCCCTGACGCCGTGAATATTGATGTTGTAATAAGAGAATGCGTTGCCGCTTATGCTTGTTACTCCGGGGTAAACCGTGATATCCTTAAGCTTGGTGTTTTCCGCAAAAACATATTCTCCAATACTGCTGACATTGGCAGAAACCGATATTGAAGTCAGCTCGGGACAAAGCCTGAACGCCGACCCTCCGATCTCCGCAACACCGTTGCCCATATCTACATCGGAAAGCACGTCGCAGCCGTAAAATGCGTTTTGTCCTATCCGCTGCAGGGAATCGGGCATAACCGCCTTTTTCAGAGAGTCACAGTCATAAAAGGCACGGTTTCCCAAGGAGGTTACCTTGTCGGGAAGGATCATTTCCGTAAGACCGTCGCAGTTTTCAAATGCGCTGTCTTCGATCAGTACGATGTTTTCGGGCAAGGTCAGCTTTGTAAGAGAGACACAGTTTTTAAAGGCGTTTGCACGTATGTTCTCCACGGTTTTCGGTATTTCTGTGTTTTTCAAAGATGTGCAGTTTGCAAAGGTACTTGCTCCGATATTGACGAGCGTATTGGACAGTTTTGCCGTTTCGAGGGAGGAGCAGTCGGAGAAAACGCCTTCTCCCATATCGGTGACGGAATCGGGAACTGTGATTTCCTTTAGGGAGGTGCAGCTGCTGAAAACCTTGTTTCCCATATTTGTAACCGAATCGGGAATAGTTATTTTTGCGAGAGAGGTGCAGCCGCCGAAAAGGGTGGTTTCTAATTCTTTAAGCTTATTCGGGAGAGTTATAGTAATAAGCGATGTACAGTTTAAAAATGCCGAGTGACCTATTTCCGTTACCGTATTTGGAACAACAATGCTTTCCAGCTCATAGCATTCGCCAAACAGATAGGGCTGAATTTTATCCGTTCCTTTTTCAAATTCGACATTCTTTAATCCGCTTTTTGCAAATACTCTGTGGGGATCAAGTCCCGAACCTCCGTTAGAAACATTGACAAGGGATTTGGGAATGAAAATAGATATTAACTTTTTACAGTTATAAAACGCTCCCGCATCCAATGCTTCAATGTTTTTCGATAAATTGACCGTGGATAAGTATTCACAGTCGGAAAATGCGTGCGAACCGATTACAATAACAGAATCCGGAATTTTAACGGAAGTAAGCTTTGTGTTCATAAATGAGCACGAACCGATTTCCGTAACGGTTTCCGGGATTTCTATGCTTTCCAAAAAAGCGCAGTCGGTAAACAGATAATTCTGTATTTTGGTAATTCCTTTTTCAAATTCGACGTGTTTTAAGCCGCTTCCTTCAAATACTCTGTGAGGATCAATTCCCGAACCTCCGCTGGAAACATTGGCAAGGGATTTGGGAATGAAAACAGACGTCAGTCTTTTACAGTTATAAAACGCTCCCGCGTCTAATGTTTCAATGTTTTTCGATAAATTGACCGTGGATAGGTTTTCACAGCCGGCAAATGCATGAGAACCGATTACAATAACCGAATCGGGAATGGTTACGGAAAAAAGGGAGCTTTTGTTTTCAAACAAGCCGCTGCCCAATTCCCTCACTTCATATCCGTCAATCGTTTCGGGGATCATTACCACGCCCGCATTTCCGTTATATTTGGCGAGGCAGGCGTATTCCTTGTTTTTAGCGTCGGTTTTTATCTTATATTCCCAAAGCACCTCGGGAACGGCGTATGATCCGTTAAAGGAAGTATAACCGCCGCCGTTGTTTCCGGGATACCAATATCTGCTGCCCCCGCCCTTTTGGCAGTATACGCCGAATTTTGAACCGGAGGAGGTGGTGTAAACCGAGCTGCCTCTTGTGCAGGAATCCTTTCTTGCCCCGTCCTCCACATGGAACATTATGTAACAGGGCGTGTTGTTCTTAGAAAAAATATCATAGCTTTTCGAAAAGGTTTTTTTAATGATAAGCAGATCGAATTTTGCGGAGGCACCGATGGAGGCATACAGATAAGCCTCTATATTACGGCAGTATGAAGGCTTTCCCTGGCCGTAATTAGTCTGTCTCATATCAAATTTGAAGCCGACCTCGGCGTAAAGATCAGCCCTTAAGAGAGAGCCCAGCTCAATGCCAACAGATAATTTCAAGCCCAAGCTGCCCTTTATGTAAACCGCAATGCTGGACGATCTTTTGGAGAAGCTTTTCAGCACACGGAAGCCGCTTCTGTTGGAGAAAGCAACCCCCGCTTCAAAGTTCCCCTTATAGTTAACAATTACGCCGCCCTTAAGGGATACCGTAACGCTGACATCTATGAACAGAGGACCGTAGTTTATTTTCCCCAGTGAAATGGTGGACTTGCCGTTTGCAAGTTCAACAAAATCAATCTCTGCGGTACCCTTTAACGAGATATCGCCGGTGACAGATACATAGTTTGTATCCTGAAAAAATCCTATGTCCTTATGTAATACCAAATTGGACAGGTCGCACTCGACCGTTACGCTCAGACCGTTACCCAAATTTAAGGTTTTCTTCGCATTTATGGTTTGGTTTATCTGGGTATTGCTGCCCATTACGGAAGCGTCCGGCAAAGCAGGCTTTGTTACGGTAACTCCCTCTGCAGGCTCAAACATATCGATATCCACCGGCACGTCTCCCTTGGTGCTGCCGCTGATCACTGCGTCCTCGGGGGCAGAGGAGACGGTGACGATAAGAGTGTTGGCTGACTTCTTAACGTTTTCCGCCTTATAAATATAGGGATAGCCGTTTTTAAAGAACACAAAGGTGTCCCCGGCGGAAAGAGCCTTGGAGCCGTAATTTCTCAGTGTTACCTGATCCTCCTTAACCTCGGCAAGAACGTTTGCGGGCATTTGCACAACATAATCGGCAAACACAAAGTCGTTTTCTTCGGGACCCACATACAGCTCCGCCGACAGCACCGCCGCCGCATCGTCAAGCATAAGTCTGCTTTCTTCTTGGGTAACGGTTTGTTCGGGCTTGAAATCGCCGTTTACCGTTTTGAACCAGCCCCTGTTAAGCGCCGTCTGAAAATCGTCCCTAAGCTCGGCAAAAAGAGCATTTGTGCTTTCCGTAAAGGTGTAGCCCGCACCCTCCTCAAGCTTGAAGCCAAGACAGTAGTTCAGCGTTGCCGCCGCAAAGGAGCGGGTCAGGGGCTCATTGGGAAACAGCTTTTGCCCCGCCTCGATATTTACCACGCCGAAATCCACCGTCAAGAGAATATCATGATAGTATTCCGATTCAAAGGTAAGATCCGCAAAATAGTTATCGGGATAGTTGTCGTCCTCCACGGTCATTTCAAAAACAACCGCCAAATCGTGCAGCCACTGGGCTCGGGTTATTGCCGCCTCCTCGGTGCCGTAAATCAGCTGATTGGTTGAAGCTCCGGTTATAACGGGCTTGTAGTTAGACTCCGCTTCGTATTCGCCGGACTGCTCCTTTTCGTTTCGGTATTGGTTATTGCCGTTAATTGTGTCTTCGGCGCCGGTTGGTTCCGCTGCTTCCTCCGATACCGACGATATAGCCGCATTTCTTTCCTTGCCCTCGGCAAAAGCGGATATGTTCAGCGACGATACCGTCATTATACCCGCAATAAACAGGGACAGTGCCTTTTTAAGCTTCATATTTGCCTTCCTTCTTCCGTAATGATAATTAAAATCCGAACGTTCTCCTCTGAATCCTGATGGGCTTATGCCCCGGATTCATCATAAATTAGGGGCGCTGTCCCTAATTGAAATTTTGCATATTATTAAAGCTGTGGGTCAGCCCTATGCGGACAGATTCTAAGAGTACCGCCTGCTAATCCAGCACCCTGCTGCCCGATACCGCCTGCAAAATCCAC
>DNUB01000129.1:15368-15595 GCA_003508605.1 Oscillospiraceae bacterium
CGCCGTTCACGTCGGCAGCCGCCTGCTGCTCGGGAGTAAGCTTTCTGCTGCCCGATACCGCCTGCAATACCCATTTTGCGTCAACTGCCGACAGCTTGCCGTCGCCGTTAATTTCGCCCTTTTGAACATCGGGCTTTTTGGCAAGAACATATTCGCTGAAATGGTCGGTAACGAATACCGCATAGCCCTTTTCGCATACCGCTTTCATATCGGTGAGAGAGCCGTCG
>DNUB01000276.1 GCA_003508605.1 Oscillospiraceae bacterium
GGAAAAGGCAGCGGTACGGGCGCAGCTCGTAAAAATTCCCAAAAGCCAAACGCAGTTCAAAAAGCCAACGCAGTAAAAAAGCCAACGCAGTACCCCCGCCGCAAGGCGAAAAAAGCTGTTGACGCCTCCATTGCGTTTTTTTAAGCAGAAAGTTTAAGCAGAAACCCCAAAACAGTTGACTAATACCTCGGAATGTATTATAATATAATATGAATATGTATGTCAGCTAAGCGGTTTCCACTAAAATATATTTGTTTGTCCGGGGAAATATTACAGCTTGATTACATAGTCCTCCGTCATATAAAAAAACAAATTGCTTATTTAAGTCGAAAGAACAAATAAAACATAAGGGGCGTCTCCGATAACCTTATTTGAGGGAAAACGGATTTTTGGAGAAGCCCCAAAGAAAGAACAAGAAGGAATATTTTATGAAAAAGAAAGTTAACATCGTTCCCGCAGCTGCCTTTGCCGCTTCCCTGATCGCTGTGATATTTCGGGTGTTTCAGCTTTTGGTGGTGGTGGATTACGGCGAAATGGGATTTTTTGATTTTAATGCGGGATTTTTCGCCTGCTACGGCTTATACATCTTTTTTGCCGTGGCCGCCCTTATTTTGACGGCGGGAGTGATTCTTGACAACACCAAAATGAACGACGCTTATGTATGCGGTGTTAAATCTCTTACCTCAAAGCAAACTGCCGCTTTGGGCATTTCCTTTTTGCTGGCTGCCTGCCTGAAGCTTTACGACGTCGTTTTCGGCTTTAGGGGCGTTTCTCTGGATTTTGTGGGCGAGGCGGTGATTTTTGCGGTATTCGCCCTTATCGGATTTATGCTGTTAAGCAGAAAAAGCGTACGCCCCTCTGCGGGATATATGCAGCTGCTTATTGCGGTAAGCTTTACCGTTAAGGCGGCGGCACTGTTTATGCAGGATACCATTATCGTAAGAGTAAGCGACGAGCTTATTCTGCTTTTGTCCTATATTGCCTCAACGCTGTTTTTTCTTGCACTGGGACGTTTCCTTTCCTGCAACGAATCAAAGCATACAAGAGGAAAGCTTTTTGTCTGCGGCGGGGCTGCCGCTATGTTTTCCTGCTCGGCGTCGCTTGCGGGGCTGATTGCACGCTTGATTGACAGCCGGTATATGGAGGGTCATACCGCAATGCACCCCCTTTCCCAGATCGGAGCGGCGATTATCGCATTTACGGTTATCGTAATTTTATACAGCAAAAGAAAAAGCTATACCGAAAGGCTTGAGGAGCTTGAAAATCAGAGTGAAAACGAAGAAAAATCCGATGAAATGCCCCAAGTGTAGACCGATTATTAAAGCGCGGAGCCTTCCGAGGATTGCCGCTTTAACCCTGCTTTCGGTTTTTGCAATGTCGCTGTGCGGCTGCACCTTTTTTGACGCTTCTTTGGAGGGAATGCTTTCCCCCCCTAAGCTTACAAAGGCGCAGACGGAGATTTACAACGCCCTTACCCTAAGCATAGGCGAGCAGTCGGAGCTTATCTATCCCAAATCGGGAGAATACCGCAGTCCCTTTGTGCTTTTTGATATGGACGATGAGATTACGGAGGAGGCAATTGTTTTCTACCGTGAAAAATCTCCCAATGCGGGGGCGGTCAGCGGACTTAGAATGAATCTTCTTGACAGGAAGGGAGGACACTGGGTATCCGTGTCCGACTGCTCCTTGCCGGGTACGGACATAGAAAACGTAAGCTTTTACAATTTCGGCGAGGGCATAAACGTGATCGTGTGCAGCAGCTTTCCGGGACAGTCGGAAAACGCTTTGAGCGTCCTTAACTATTCCGTCGGCAGGCTGCGGGAGCTGTATAGGTCAAACTACGGCTTTATGGATATTTACGATATAAACGACGACGGCTATGACGAGCTGTTTCTGGTGAGCTACGACCCCGCCATGGAAAGCAATGTAGCTTCTCTTGTGGGACAAAGCCGGGGCGACAGGGGGGAGGAAAGCCGATTCGGGCTTTTAAGCTCCGCCTCCCTGCCCGAGGACGTGGTTTTTGTGCAGCGGCTTACCAGGCAGAGACTCGGCGAAGGCAGGTTTCTGCTGTTTCTTGATCATTCCAAGGGGGAAAACTCCTATGGCACGCAGGTTTTAAGCTGCTTTTCCGACGCCCTTTTTTTGCTTGATTTCGGCGAGGCCATGGCAAGAAGAAGCAACTCCAATATACCTATGCTGTACAGCACGGACATTGACGGCGACGGAGTGGTTGAGGTGCCGGTCACCTATCCTATGTTAGGCTACGAGGGTCTTACCGTTCCCGAACAGATGTTCCGGGTGGATTGGCTTGTGGTCAACAACGACAGTATATTTTCCGTTGCTTCGAAATACAGCACCTATGTAAGCATTGGCTATGAATATATTTTCTACATTCCCGTAAGGTGGCAGGGCTTTGTCACCGTTCAGAAAATGGAGA
The DNA here is from genome assembly GCA_003508605.1 of Oscillospiraceae bacterium. Classification (GTDB taxonomy): domain Bacteria; phylum Bacillota; class Clostridia; order Oscillospirales; family Ruminococcaceae; genus Ruminiclostridium_E. The sequence continues at coordinate 2,438 of DNUB01000276.1, forward strand.
ACAACACGGTAAACTTTGTGCTTTATGACAATAACAGCTTTGCCGACATAATGTTGTCGGTAAGGGTTTCGGAGACTCCTCCCGAGGAGGAGGGCTGGGAGCATTACGGCGACGGGGACAGCAAGGTCTACATTAAATCTCCCAAGGGCGATTTTCCTATGGCCTTTACGGCGGACGAGCTTAAAAGCAGTCTTTATATTGTTCCGAAAAAGGGGTGAAACAAAATGATTCTGAAAAACATATTGGTTTGCGAGGACGAGGATGCGATCCGTGACTTTGTTGTAATAAACCTTAAAAGAGCAGGATATGACGTAACCGACGTAAACTGCGGCGAGGACGCCTTAAGGGAGTTTGAGCTTTCCGGAGGCAGATTTTCCATAGTAATACTTGACATTATGATGCCCGGCATAAGCGGTCTTGAGGTATGCAAGGCGATAAGGGAGAAGGATTCGGCAATAGGGATAATTATGCTTACCGCAAAAAGTCAGGAGATAGACAAGGTGCAGGGACTTTCGGGAGGCGCAGACGATTATATAACAAAGCCCTTCTCCCCTCTTGAGTTAGTGGCAAGGGTTGACGCCGTGTTCCGCAGAATCTCCCATACCGGCGTGCAAAAGGACGAAAAGAAATATATCAGCTCGGGGCCCTTTACTCTTGACGTTCAGAGCAGGACCGTCACAAAAAACGGCCGGCCTATCGAGCTTACTCAGATAGAGTACGGGCTTATGGAATATTTTATCACCAACGAGGGGATCGCCCTTGACAGAAATTCCATACTTAAAAAGATATGGCAGGACGAATATAATATAGACGCCAAAATAGTGGACGTAAACGTACGGCGGCTTCGCATGAAGATCGAAGACACCCCCTCCGCCCCCTCCTTTATTCAGACGGTTTGGGGCTATGGATATCGGTGGGTAATTTAAAGCGGTATGGCTAAGAAAAAAAAGAGTATTGCCTCCCGCTGGTTTGTGAACAGCTTCAGCATAGTTGCCGCAATAGCGGTGATCGCCATAATCGGCACCTATGTTATTGCAAAAAATTACTATTACAGTGTGGTAAGCCAGTATTTGGGCGGGGAAGCCAACGTTATTTCCGAGGTTTTGGAAAGGTACTGCGAGGACTCTCCCGCAACCTATGCCAAGGAGATAAGGGATATTGTGGAGTTTTTCGACAAGAAAAACGTTATGGAGCTTATGGTCATCGACAAAAACGGAAACCCCAAAATATCCAGCAGCGGATTTTCCCCCGAGGCGGAAACGGAAATGCCCGACTATAAGGCGGCTATGGAAAGCGAAACGGGCAGGGCGGAATATATAGGAAAAACAGAGCATGGCGGCGAAAGCGAAAAATATATGGCGGTGACCGTCGCCATAACTCCGGGAAACTCGGGCTATACGGCAATAAGGCTTGTCGCCAGCCTTGAAAAAGTGGATTCGCAGCTTGTAAAGCTTGTTCTTATCGCCCTTGCGGCGGCGGTGTTCATACTTGTTGTCGTTCTGATACTGGGCATTTACTTTATTACCTCCATCGTTTCCCCCATAAAGGAAATGTCAAAATCCGCAAAAAAGCTTGCAAAGGGCAGCTTTGACCAAAGGATAAAGGTAAAGCGCAACGACGAGATAGGCGATTTATGCCTTGCCTTTAACCATATGGCTGACGAGCTGGAAAACAGCGAAAAGATAAAAAACGACTTTATAAGCTCCGTTTCCCATGAGCTGAGAACGCCTCTTACCGCAATAAAGGGCTGGAGCGAAACTATTTTAGAGCTGAGGGACGAGGAAACCTTGACCAAGGGGATGAAGGTGATCGTTACCGAAACCGAGCGTCTTTCCGCTATGGTAGAGGAGCTGTTGGACTTTTCCCGCATTCAGAACAAGAAATTGCAGCTGCAAAGGGCGGATATGGATATTTTAGCGGAGCTGGCGGAGGCAGTGCTTATTTATACCGAAAGAGCGGCGAAAAACGGAATTGTCATAAGCTATCATGAGCCTGAGGGAGCGGCGATAATAAACGGCGATAAAAACCGATTAAGACAGGTATTTATAAATATAATAGACAATGCGGTAAAATACAGTCAAAAGGGCGGAGTTATAAATGTGGAAGCTAATCTGAAATCGAATGAGGTGGATATAAAGATCTCCGACAACGGCTGCGGCATAAGCAAGGAGGATCTTCCAAAGGTCAAAAACCGCTTTTATAAGGCAAACAACACCGTGCGAGGCTCAGGCATAGGCTTGGCGGTGGCGGACGAGCTTGTTACGCTGCATAAGGGAAAGCTTAAGATAGAAAGCGAGCTTGGAAAGGGTACGGTTGTAAGCATAATCTTACCCGTTAAAAATTGAAATTAAAGAAATTTAAGGCAGCGGCGCATAAAACCGTAAGGCTGTTTTTACGGCAAGCCGCCTAAAGAAAGGAACGCTATGAAAGAAAAACCCATACGCCGTACAAGCATCGGCGGTCAGGCGCTTATTGAGGGCATAATGATGAGAGGAGTCAGCAAGGGCGCAATGGCAGTGAGAAAGAAGGACGGCACCATCGATGTGGAGGAATGGGATCTGCCGGAGCGCAAATGGTATCAGAAATGCCCCTTTGTCAGAGGCATATTTAACTTTGTTCTGCAGGTAAAGGACGGTATGACTTATATGAATAAGTCAATGGAAAAATCGGGGTATCTTGACGATGAGGAAAACGAGGAGCGGTCAAAGCTTGAAAAATGGCTTGACGAAAAGTTCGGGGATAAGATCTTTCCCGTTATTACCTTTATCGGCGGTTTTTTGGGAATAGCCCTTGCCGTCGTGCTGTTTTTGTTTGTCCCCACCTGGCTTTTTACGGGGCTGCAGGCGCTTTTGGGCGATAGGGACATTTCACCGTTCCGTTCGCTTTTTGAAGGGCTGATTAAAATTGCCATATACATTCTGTATCTTTGGCTTACCTCTCTTATGAAGGATATAAAAAGAACCTACGAGTATCACGGCGCAGAGCATAAGACGATAGCCACCTATGAAGCGGGGGAGGAGCTTACCGTTGACAATGTAAAAAAACACAGCCGCTTTCACCCCCGCTGCGGAACAAGCTTTGTTTTTTTGGTTTTGGCGGTAAGCATTCTGGTAACCTCCCTTGTTCCCATCAACAGCGAATCCTTTGTGATATGGTTCGGAATAAGCAAGGGTGCTGCGGACCTGTTAAGGGTAGCCTGCAAGCTGCTTTTGCTCCCTCTTATCGTAGGCATAAGCTATGAGATAATCAAAATTGCGGGACGGTACGACAATATTGCCACCAGAATAATATCCGCTCCCGGACTTGCCATGCAAAGGCTTACCACAAGAGAGCCGGACGGCTCGCAGATCGAATGTGCCATAGCCGCCATTAAGCCCTGTCTGCCCAAGGAGGACGAGGACGATAAATGGTAAATGCGGGAATAAGGAAAAAAATAAGGGGCATATTGGAGAACGGCGGAATAGCGTCGGCGGACTTTGAAGCCGAGCAGCTTTTAAAATGGGGCTTAGGCGAAAAATATTATATGACCGGCTTTTCCGAGGAAATTGACGGCGAAAGGGAAAGGCTTCTCACCGAAGCGGCAATCCGAAGAACCGAGGGAGAGCCGTTACAATATATTTTAGGCGAATGGGACTTTTACGGCTACACCTTTAAGGTGGGAGAGGGGGTTCTGATACCGAGGCAGGAAACGGAGCTTTTGGTAGAAAAAGCCCTTCCGTACATAAACGAAGACTCTGCGGTGATTGACCTGTGCTCGGGCAGCGGCTGCATACCCATTGCTATTGCAAAAAAAACGGGTGCCAAATGCGTCGGCGTTGAAATCAGCAGGGAAGCCATAAACTATTTTAGTGAAAATATCAGGCTTAACGGTATAGAGGATAAAGTCAGAATAGCGGAGGGAGACGTACTCAGCCCCGAAAAAAGCTTGCTTGACAGCTTGCCGAGGGCGGATTTGATAACCGCAAACCCGCCCTATCTTACCGGGGAGGAAATGCGGACTCTCCAAAAAGAGGTAAGGAGAGAGCCGAAAATAGCCTTGTACGGCGGCAGCGACGGCATGGACTATTACGGAAAAATTTTTGAAGAATGGCTTCCCATGCTGAAGCCCCGCGGCATTTTTGCGGTTGAGGCAGGCGACGGGCAGAGCGGAGCGATAAGGGAGATTATGGAAAGCAAGGGTCTAAGCTGCAGAGTATTTAAGGATTACGGCGGCGTGGAGAGAGTGATTGTAGGCGAAAAAGGGGAACCGGAGATTAAGGGAAAAGGCTTATAAGCCGCAAAGAAAAAATAAAGGAACAAGCATTGCAGAGCAAAAAACCGCACGGCGAAACCGCCATTCGG
>DNUB01000190.1:0-319 GCA_003508605.1 Oscillospiraceae bacterium
ATTAAACATCCCTTACCTCCTGCTTATATTCCGCAGACGTTCTTTCCATATTACCTGCGGTCACTGTAGCAAATTTACCAGACTATTTTTCCTTTGTCAACTACTTTTTTGCACAACATCTCGCTGTTGCCTCCCGCCGCGTACTTTTTTGATTACGTTCAAGCTGTGCGGAATTGGCACCGGCTTTCACTTTCCTTACTTCTGCCCGTAATAAGCGCCTGCCCCGTGCTTTCTGAAATAATGCTTGTCCTGCAGCTCCGCCGGCGCCGGCGCCACTTTCGGATTGATGGTCTCCGTCCGGTAGGCCATCTTTGCCACT
>DNUB01000190.1:613-5605 GCA_003508605.1 Oscillospiraceae bacterium
CGGTAGGCCATCTTTGCCACTTCCTCCAGTACCACCGCGTTATGCACCGCGTCCATGGCATCCTTCCCCCACGCAAAAGGACCGTGATTTTTACATAGTACCGCCGGTACTGCCATCGGGTCTTTTCCCATGCGGGCAAATTCATTCACGATAAGATGCCCGGTACCTTCCTCATAAGCCGCCTCGATTTCCTCTTTTGTCAGGCATCTTACGCAGGGAACCTCACCGTAAATGTAATCAGCGTGGGTTGTCCCGTAGCAGGGAATCGACCTCCCTGCCTGCGCCCAGCTTGTGGCATAGGAGGAATGGGTGTGGACAATGCCGCCGATTTCCGGGAACGCCTTGTAAAGCTCTAAATGGGTAGGCGTGTCGGAGGACGGATTTAAGTTGCCTTCTATCTTGTTCCCCTCCAAATCCATAACAACCATACTCTCCGGCGTCAGCTTTTCATAGTCAACGCCGCTTGGCTTTATCACAAACAGTCCCTTTTCCTTATCCAGACCGCTCACATTTCCCCATGTAAAGGTCACAAGCCCGTAATAAGGCAGCTTCATATTTGCTTCATAGACCTGTTTTTTTAATTCTTCCAGCATAATTTCCTCTCTTTCGGGCACTTTCCGCCCGTTATAAACTGTCCACAGCCGCATGCTCGATGGAAAGCCCGGCCATATAACGCTTCATAAACTTTTCAAAGCCTGCCACATCATCCGCCTTCGGCTCCAGCTTACTTCCCGCCTGTCCGGCGAAAATTTTATTTTTAAGATATGCCTCCAGTGTTTCGTTTGCTTCCTTATTCTTCATATAAGCGGCAAGCAGGGCGATTCCCCATGCGCCGCCCTCTCCTGCGGTTTCCATAAGGGTTACGGGAGTGCTCAGACCGTCGGCAAGAAGCTGCTCCGCTGCATTTTCCACCTTAAAAAGACCGCCGTGAGCTGCCAATTTATCAAGCTTAACCTTTTCCTCTTTAAAAAGAATATCCATTCCCATTTTAAGAGCCGCCAGTGACGCTGTAAGCTCTGCCCGGAAAAAGTTTGCAAGATTAAAGCCGCCCTCGTTTCCCCTGAAATACAGGGGTCTGCCTTTTTCAATATCCGCCACAGGCTCGGCGGAAATAAAGTTGTATGCCACAACGCCTCCGCAGTCTCTGTCTCCATTTTTTAATCCGTTTTGATAGAGTCTTCGGTACAGCTCCGATATATCCGCTTCCATTCCCATAAGCGAACAAAATTCCGCAAAAACGCCGACCCATGCGTCCAGCTCGCCGCAGCAGTTGTTACAGTGAACCATAGCTACAGGGCTTTTGCTTGGCGTCGATACCACGTCTATCTGAGGGTAAACTCTTGACAGAGGCTTTTCCAATACCGCCATAGAAAAAACCGAGGTGCCCGCCGAAACGTTAGCCGTCCTTTCCCTAACCGCATTTGTGGCTACCATTCCCGTACCTGCGTCTCCCTCGGGAGCACAGAAGGGAACGCCCTCCCTTAAATCCCCGTCGGGGTCAAGGAATTTTGCACCCTTTTCCGTAAGCCGTCCGCATACCTTATCACAATCCGCAATGACAGGCAGTACGTCTTCGATTTTCCATGGCAGATTATATTTTTCCGTAAGCCGGGAAAACTTGTAAAGCATATCTCCGCAGTAGCCCGTTTTATCCACGGGAAACATTCCGCTCGCTTCTCCGAAGCCCACGGCTCTTACACCTGTTAAAAGATAATGCACGTAAACCGCAAGGGTAGTTATATAGGATATGTCCTTTACGTGCGGTTCGCCGTCGATAACCGCCTGATAAAGATGCGCTATGCTCCACCTTTGGGGAATATTAAAGCCGAAAAGCTTTGTCAGCTCCTCCGCCGCCACGGCTGTAGTAGTATTTCTCCAGGTGCGGAAAGGAACAAGCAAATTATCCCCGCTGTCAAAGGGCATATATCCGTGCATCATGCCCGAAATTCCCATTGACTTAAAGGAGGTGAGAGTTATGCCGTATTGCTCCTTTACGTTCTTCTTTAAATCGGCATAGCAGTCCTTAAGCCCCCTGTGAATATCATCGGGAGAGTAAGTCCAATAGCCGTTTTCATAGCGGTTTTCCCACTTATAGCTTCCCATGGCTGCCGTATTGAATTTATCGTCTGTCATTACAGCCTTGATTCGTGTCGAGCCTAATTCAATTCCCAAAAAACACTGTCCCTTTGAAATTTTTTCCTCTATTGTCATAGCCCGCTCCTTTATTCTTTTTGTCATTTCAAGCATTGATCCCTATTTTTTACCTGCCTGCGTAATAAATGCCGCAAATTAGGACGGCATAAACTCTTGGAGTATTAGCTGTCCAATTTCCAGATATCCCTGTTGTATTCCCCGATGGTTCTGTCAGAGGAGAAAAATCCCGACATGGCAATATTGACAAGCATCTTTTCGGCCCATTCCAAACGGTTTTCGTAGTCGGCAAGAGCCTTTTCCTTTATCCTCACATATTCCCCGAAATCAGGGAAGGTCATAAACCAATCCTTGCTGACAAGCTCATGCGAAAGTCTTTCAAGCATAACCTTATCGCCGACCTTAAGCAGCTGCTCGCCGGTTATAAAGTCAACGGCCTCCTTAATGCTCTCGTCCTTTTCGTAGTAATCCTTTGCCACATAGCTTGACTTTTTGTAGCGTTCCACCACCACGTCGCTGCTGTCGCCGAAAACATAAATATTTTCGTCGCCCACAAGCTGATGAATCTCAACGTTTGCACCGTCCTCCGTTCCGAGGGTGACTGCACCGTTAAGCATAAACTTCATATTTCCCGTACCGCTGGCTTCCTTTGAAGCAAGAGAAATCTGCTCCGAAATATCGCAGGCGGGAATAAGCTTTTCCGCCAAGGTAACGTTGTAATTTTCAACCATAATTACCTTAAGATATTTATTTACCTGGGGATCATTGTTAATAACCTTGCCAAGACATAGAATAAGGTGGATAATGTCCTGGGCGATTATATAAGCGGGGGCCGCCTTTGCGCCGAAGATACAGGTTATGGGTGTGGAGGGCTTTTTGCCGCCCTTTATTTCAAGGTATTTGTGTATAATATACAATGCGTTTAGCTGCTGCCTTTTGTACTCGTGCAGACGTTTTATCTGAATATCGAAAATCGAAGCCTGATCAACCTCAATATTCTGCATCTCCCTTAAATAGCGGCAAAGCTCCTTCTTTTTATCCTGCTTTATATGCAAAAGCTTTGTTAAAACGTCTTTATTGCCCTTAAACTGCTTAAGCCTTTCAAGCTCATCGGCATTTTTTTTGTAGCCGTCGCCGATAAGAGAGGTTATAAAGTCGGTGAGCTGATGGTTGCAGTGCAAAAGCCAGCGTCTGAAGGTAATTCCGTTTGTCTTGTTGTTGAACTTTTCGGGATAAGCTTCATAAAATCCGCTTAGCTCCTCCTTCTTTAAAATATCCGTATGAAGGGCGGCAACGCCGTTTACGCTCATACAGTAATGTATGTCCAGATGAGCCATATGAACGGTATCGTTTTTATCGATAATGGCAAGCTCCGTGTTATCGATTTTCCTTCTCGCCTTATCGTCTAAAATTTCGATAATGGGAACAAGCTGAGGAACAACCTCCTTTAAATAGCTTAACGGCCATTTTTCAAGAGCCTCCGCCAGAATTGTATGATTGGTATAGGCGCAGCATTTTGAAACCGTCTCGATCGCTTCGTCAAGCTCGACGCCCTTTTCGGTAAGCAGCCTTATAAGCTCGGGAATTACCATGGTCGGGTGAGTATCGTTTATCTGAATCACGGCATAGTCGGCTAAATCATGAAGATTGCTTCCCTTTGAAACAGCCTCCTCAAGCAGCATTTGCGCTCCTGCGCTCACCATAAAATACTGCTGATAAATTCTGAGCTTTCGTCCTGCGTCGTCGCTGTCGTCGGGATAAAGAAACAGGGTCAGATTTTTTGCTATCTTGTTTTTGTCAAAATCGATGCCCTCCGTTACGATCCCCTCGTCTGCCGTTTCCACATCAAAAAGGTGCAGAGTATTTGTTGTATTATTGTAGCCTGTTACGTTCAAATCGTACAAAAGCGCATATACTGTAGTTTTTCCGAATTTCACCGGGTAAACCCTTTCGGTTTTGACAAGCCAGCCGTTATCGGTAAGCCACCTGTCGGGAACGGCGGTTTGCTTATTGTCCTTAAACACCTGCTTAAAAAGTCCGTAATGATATTTTATGCCTACTCCGTCGCCGTTTAGCCCAAGGGTGGCTATCGAATCCAAAAAGCAGGCTGCAAGCCGACCCAAGCCTCCGTTGCCCAGTGAAGGCTCGTTTTCAATGTCCTCGATATCGCAAATGTTTTTTCCGTTTTCCGCCAGCTGTTTTTTAACCTCCTCATAAATCCCCAAATTTATAAGGTTGTTGGATAAAAGCTTTCCGATAAGAAACTCCGCCGAAAAGTAGTAAAGCTTTTTCTTTGACTCAGGACGCTTTTTTTCCTCCGAAAGCCGCTGTACTTCCTTTAAAAGGGCGATGTAGATTTCCTCGCTGCTGCACTCCCTTACGGATTTTCCGCAATTTCTTTGCAAAAGCTCTGTCAGATTCATTTGTCCTTCTCCTCCTTACAGGATGCCTCAAAAATCCTGTTTGAGCAAAAACGTGCGCAGCGCAATCTTTTCTGCGCCTCCCCGCAGGGCGTACAGCCTTGCCTTGCAGGCTTTCCTTGCAGAGGTCCGTTTTGCCGTTTTCTTTTTCAAATCGGTTCTTGAAATATCCTACAAATCGTTTTTTCTCTTCTTTTAACCCTTACAGTATACCACAATTTCATCTTACTTTCAAGCGGGTGTTATTTTATGGTTCTGCTCCGAAAAACGTAATGGATTTGTTGACGGCATTTTCACCTTGCGGTGGGGCTTGTTTTCTTTCTTTCAAACTGCATTGAAAATTGCCTCTTCCGTCTTGCGACGGGGCATGCTCCTGCGGGGGCTTTTTTACTGCGTTGGCTTTTTTTACTGCGTTGGCTTT
>DNUB01000076.1:0-135 GCA_003508605.1 Oscillospiraceae bacterium
AACCAATAAAACCGACGCACATAAGGAAGCTGTAAAAAGCTTGTAACCGCTTAATCTAAAGGCAACACCGCACAATTATTGTGCGGTGCCGGCTTGTCGAAAAACCCTGAGAACCGTTTGTTTTTCGACAAGCTG
>DNUB01000076.1:427-4532 GCA_003508605.1 Oscillospiraceae bacterium
TGGTTTTTTCCTAAGACCTTTTTCTTTCCGAAAAATTTTATTTTAGGCTTTTTCGACAGCCTGACACCGCACAATTATTGTGCGGTGCTGTCTTAATTGTAAAGCAGAAAGGGAATATATATGGAAGCCATATGGAAGGAAATGCTTGAAGCGGCAAAGTCGGTTCAAAATGAAAGAAAAATTTCAAATTACATAGATGCGGGTGGAGTGGCGGCTGCCGTTCTGTCCACATCGGGACGGATATATACGGGCGTTTGTATCGATACCTGCTCCACTCTCGGAATCTGTGCCGAACGGAATGCAATTTTTAATATGATAACCTGCGGCGAGGACAAAATAGCAAAGGTTCTCTGCATTATGCCGGACGGGAAAAACGGTGCGCCCTGCGGTGCCTGCCGCGAGCTTATGGTTCAGCTTATGCCGGGAGATTACAAGAATATCCAAATAATGCTCGACTGTGAAAAGGGTGAAACGGTCACCCTCGGAGAGCTTACTCCGAAATGGTGGATAAAATGAGATCGGGAAAAAAGCTTTTCGGTAAAAGAATAATTGTCAGAGACTGCGAGAAATCCGACCTTGATTTTTGCACCGGAATGTGGTTTGACAAGGAAAACGGCAAATACTTAAGCGATCCCGAAAAAGAATATATTGACGAAAAATTCCAAAGAGCCGTTGACGAAATAAATGACAGTCCTTTGGGGTACTACTTTGTTGCGGAGTCGCTTGATACGGGGGAGCAAATAGGCTCCTGCTGCGCTTTTCCCGATTATGACGGGGAAGATGATCTGATTTTCGATATAGGGTACTGCGTGCATAAAGCTTATTGGCGGCAGGGGTACGGCAGCGAGACAGTTATGCTGCTTCTGGATTGGATAAAGTCAATTGGCGGGAAGGCCGTTACCGCCGAAGCGGCAAAGGACAACAAAGCCTCCTGTGAAATGCTGAAAAAGCTGGGGTTTGAGGTTCTGAGGGAAAGCAGCTTTAAAAAGTACAATATGGATATTTGCTTTAAAAGTTATATTTTCGGGAAAACGCTCAAATGAAAGGTGTGCGGAATGAACTATACGATACGGAAAATCCGAAGCGGGGAGGTTGAAGAAGCCCTCGCCCTTGCTTTGGAGGTTTTTATGCAGTTTGAAGCTCCCGCTTACAAGCCCGAGGGAACAGAAACCTTTAAGCGGGATATTGTTGAAAATAAGGAGTTTATACAAAAATGCAGAAACAGCGTATGTCCCATATATGCCGCTTATGACAGAGGAAAAATAATCGGCATTATCGGTATGCGATCCAATAAAACCCATATAAATCTTGTTTTTACCAAAAAAGAATATCACCGTAAAGGAGTTGCCACGGCGATTTTTAATTTTCTGACGGAGGATTTGCTGAAGGAAAACCCTTCTCTTGAAGAGATAACCTTAAATTCCTCTCCCTACGGACTGCCCTTTTATCTGCATTTGGGCTTTGAGCCCTTGTCTGAGGAGCAGGAAACGGAGGGAGTCAGATATACGCCCATGAAATACCGCATAAAGAAAGAGGAGCTTATATGAAAATAACCATAATACACGGTCAAAGCCATAAAGGCTCCACCTATCATTTGGCGCATTTGCTTGCGGAAAAAACAGGGGGCGAGATCAGGGAAATATTTCTGCCAAAGGATTTTAACGGGTTTTGCGTGGGCTGCACCGCCTGCTTTACGGATTCCGAAACAAAATGTCCCCACTATGAAAGGCTTTTACCCATAACCGACGCCATTGACAGCGCAGATGTGCTGATATTTGCAAGCCCCGTTTACGTTATGCACGCAGCGGGAGCGATGAAGGCACTGTTGGATCATTACGGCTATCGCTTTATGGTGCACCGTCCCGAAGAGAAAATGTTTTCCAAGCAGGCGGTTTGCATTTCCACCGCCGCAGGTGCGGGAACGAACAGCACAAACAAGGATATGGCGGACAGTCTGTTTTGGTGGGGCGCAGGAAGGATATACAGGTTCGGAGCAGCCGTCGGCGCAACCTCCTGGGACGGAGTCAGCGACAGGAAGAAGCAGGCGTATGAGAAAAAGCTGTCCGTCCTTGCGGGAAAAATCAAAAAAAGGCAGGGACGAGTTAAGCCGGGTCTTAAAACAAGGTTTATGTTTAACGTTATGCGAATGATGCAGAAAAAGGGCTGGAATGAGGCGGATGCGAATTATTGGAAGGCAAAGGGCTGGACTGAGAAAAAGCGTCCTTGGAAAAAATAAAGTTAATCTCTAAAGGAGTGCAAAATGACGGCAGAAGAGATGTGGAGCATATTTGCAGGCGAAAACAATCTTCGGAATCGGGAATATGAAGCCTGGGCATACGGAGACGATGCGGACAAGCTGGCAGAGCTGACCTTAAAGGGTATAAAGACCGCAGCCTGCTCCGCATATGACTTGTATGAAAAAGGAGAAGAGGAGCTGCCGCAGCCGGGGGAGTACAGCGTAATTATCAACTCAAGGGACGAGGCCGTTTGCATTATCAAAACCACAAGGGTATACATTGAACAGTTTAAAAATATTTCGGAGGAGCATGCCTTTAAGGAGGGCGAGGGTGACAGAAGCCTTGAATATTGGCGCAGAGTTCACAGAAGGTTTTTTACCGAGGAGCTTTCACGGGAGGGAATAGAATTTTCCGAGGATATGAAGGTGGTTTGCGAGGAATTTGAAAGGATTTATGCTGATTTATGGTAACTGCTATGAACAAAAACGAAATATACAGAGCCGAAATAACCTCTCTGACCAACGAGGGTATGGGGGTTTGCAGAATTAACGGCAGGGTGTTTTTCGTACCCTTTTCCGCAGTCGGCGATGTGCTGGATATAAAAATACTTAAAGCAAAGAAAAGCTACGGCTACGGAAAAATCGAAAGAATAATAACTCCCTCGGGCGACAGAAAAGAAAGCGATTGCCCCGCTTTCGGAAGGTGCGGAGGCTGCAGCTTCAGGCATATAAGCTATGAGGCGGAGCTTGCGGCAAAGGAGGGTTTTATAAAGGACGCTTTCACAAGAATAGGAAAGCTTTCACCGCAGTTTTTGCCTATAGTAAAAAACGAAAATCCCCACCGATACCGCAACAAGGCTCAATACCCTTTGGGAAAGGACAGGGACGGGCAGGCGGTATGCGGATTTTACGCTCCCAACTCTCACCGTGTTGTGCCTTGCAGGGACTGTATGCTTCAGCCTGAGATTTTTTCCGAAATCGTGGCTTTTATAATGAGCTTTATTCGTGAAAATAAGCTGAGCATATACAGCGAAGCCGAACACAGAGGCGTTTTAAGGCATATCTGCATAAGGCGGGGATATTACAGCGGCGAGATCTGCGTAGCGATTGTCGCAAAAAGAAGGATCCCCGAAATGCGGAGATTGGCAAAGGCTGTTACCGAGCGGTTTCCTGCCGTTAAGGGGGTAGTTCTGAACATAAACAGGGAGGACACCAACGTTATTTTCGGCAGGGAGGAAATTGTTTTGGCAGGGGTTAAGGAAATTACCGATACTATGTGCAAAAACACCGTTAAAATTTCTCCGGGGTCCTTTTATCAGGTAAACACTCCCATGGCGGAAAAGCTTTACGGAATCGCAAAGGAATTTGCCCGACCCGAAGGCAAATTCATTGCGGATATTTACTGCGGAATAGGCACTATTGGTCTTTCTATGGCTAAGGAAGCAAGGAAAATCGTCGGTGTGGAGATTGTGGAAAGCGCAGTGGAAAACGCTAAGGAAAACGCAAGGCTTAACGGCTTTGACAATGCGGAATTTTATTGCGCCGACGCCGACAGCGGGGCGGAGATTTTAAGAAGCCTGAAAGCGAAGCCCGATGTTATTGTTCTCGACCCTGCACGCAAGGGCTGTGACGGAAAGGCTTTGAAGGAGCTGGCGGAGCTTGGGGCTGACAGGATCGTTATGATCAGCTGTAATCCGGCTACTGCGGCGAGAGACTGCGGGGCGCTTTGTGAGCTTGGGTATCGCTGTGAGGCGGTTCGGGGAGTGGATTTGTTTTCGGGGACTTATCATGTGGAGTGCGTGGTTCTGTTAGTTAAAGCGAATAATTGACGGTGTGTAAATAAGGGATTATAATCAAAATCCGATGTCC
>DNUB01000076.1:4874-5125 GCA_003508605.1 Oscillospiraceae bacterium
GGCGTTGCCCCTCATTGAATTTTGCGATAACGCCTTGACATAATGAAAAAGAACCGCCTATGACGAAATAAAAGCATATATAAACAAATTATGGAGAACATTTTAATGAATTGGAATTCTTTTCGGTTTATAGATTTGTTTGCCGGAATAGGAGGCATTCGACTCGGATTCGAGCATGTAGGCGGACACTGTGTTTTTTCGTCTGAGTTTGATGAAGATGCCTGCAAGACATATGAAGCAAATTTTGGTGA
>DNUB01000076.1:5428-5780 GCA_003508605.1 Oscillospiraceae bacterium
GACATATGAAGCAAATTTTGGTGAACATCCGTCCGGGGACATAACAAAAATAGATGCGAAAAGTATTCCGGATTTTGATATTCTTTTAGGCGGATTCCCTTGTCAGGCATTCTCGATTATCGGTAAAAAGGAAGGGTTCTCCAATGAGACCTGCGGTACGCTCTTTTTTGATATAGAAAGAATCTTGAAAGAAAAAATGCCGCCTGCGTTTATGCTCGAAAATGTAAGAAACTTGACGGCGCATGACAACGGAAATACATTTAAGGTTATTAAAGAGCATCTGGAAAAACTCGGATATTATGTTTATGCCAAAGTACTGAACGCTCTCGATTATGGAGTGCCGCAAAAAAGA
>DNUB01000076.1:6067-9223 GCA_003508605.1 Oscillospiraceae bacterium
GATTATGGAGTGCCGCAAAAAAGAGAGCGAATCTTTATTGTAGGCTTTCTTGACAACGTAAATTTTACGTTTCCCGAACCTGTTCCGTCAGAAGAAAGAAAAACTCTTTCCGATATTCTTGAAACCGACGTAGATAAAAGGTATTATGTAAGAGATACTATTCGTTCCTCCAGGCTTGAAAGGCTAAAGGATAAGAATTATCCGAAACCGTATATTTCTCATGAGAATATGGCGGGAAGCATCACTCCGCATCCGTATTCATCTGCACTGAGAGCCGGAGCGTCTGCAAATTATATTCTCATCAACGATGAAAGAAGACCGACTGAAAGAGAGATGCTTCGTATTCAAGGATTTCCTGACACATATAAGATCGTTGTGCCGTACAGTAAGGTAAAGCACCAATGCGGAAATTCCGTTGCGGTTCCTGTAATAGAGGCAGTTGCGAAGCAAATGCTGAAGGCACTGAAAGAATATAATAAAGGTGGTAGTTTAACTATGACCAGAGAAGAAGCAAAGAAAAAGCTTGATACTGTTATCGGCAAGAGTCGAGTTCATTTTTATAAGCCGATTCAAATTGCAGAGATTTTATA
Source organism: Oscillospiraceae bacterium (assembly GCA_003508605.1). Lineage (GTDB taxonomy): Bacteria > Bacillota > Clostridia > Oscillospirales > Ruminococcaceae > Ruminiclostridium_E. The sequence goes on from DNUB01000076.1 coordinate 6,658, forward strand.
TCATCAACGTACACAAGAACCCAACCTCGATCTTTTGAATTTGGAGAGCTACAGAACCAGAAGCAGAAGATGGAGGGATACTGTTTCAGAAGAGCTTATCGGGAATATTTGTTCGTCATCTGCTCGATTTCAGGATAATCTTTTTGAAGAAAATGCCGTTCCTCCGGAAGCACTTGATGTTTTAGGAAAAGAAAATATTCGTACAAACGGTGCGGTGGAAGCATACATATACAGCAAGTTTGACAATAAACACGAGCAGCTTGAAGATGCTTTGTTATACTGTATGACAGCAAATCCGGAAAATTTTGATGTTCGCAAACTGATAAACTCGTTTTGGGAAGAGCCGGGACTGCGAAGAAGTCTTGATAAGGTTTATGAAATTATTGTCTACTCCTTGTTTGAAAGCATTGTCGATGAACTCAATCTCAAAGTTGATGTTTTTGTTAGTGATGATAAAATTGATGTGCTAAATGAATTTGAAGATTTTGCAAGTAAGATTATGTGTATTGATTGTGAAAATCTTATTCATAGTGAATCTGCTCATGTTTATCGAGTAGGTGTTGCAAATGCTGCTGATCGGGGACTTGATATTTATAGTAATTGGGGACCGGCAATTCAAATTAAGCATTTAGCTCTCTCGGAGGAATTAGCAGAAAACATTGTGGAATCCGTAAGCAGCGACCGTATAGTTATTGTCTGCAAGCAAGCAGACAGCACCTTAATAGTCAGCCTTTTAACCCAGATTGGCTGGAAAAGTAAAATTCAAAGCATTGTCACAGAAGACGAATTAGCTGTATGGTATGAAAAAGCACTCAGAGGTCCATACAAAAATACTTTGGGGCAAAAGCTGCTTGACACAATGTCAGAACAGTTTGAACTTGAGTTTCCGTCCATCGGACAAGGAAGAAGTTCTATTATCAGACGGCGAAAATACATAGAAATAACAGATGATTTTTGGAAGTAAGAAAAATACAGCAAATGAAATATTGCAAGCCTTATCGCGCCGTACGAAAACAAAAGCCGTAAACAACCCCCGAAAGAGGTAAAAACTATGATCTTAAAAACATCGATAGTCTGCTTATTGCTTATTTTGTATATGTGTCTGTTTTATTACAGAAAGCCGCATATAAAGACAAAATCCACAAGAATATTCTTTACCCTTACCGTTATAGCCGTGATCAACGCCTTGTTCGACCTTATCACGCTGTATACGGTAAATCACAGGGATACCGTTCCCGAAGCGTTAAATCTGGCGGCGCATATTGTTTATCTGCTTTCCATACTTATGTATGCTTATTTTCTGTTTTTGTATATGAAAAGCTGCCTGCAGGGCAGTATAAAAATAAACAGAACCGTACAGATTTTACAAAGCATACCCGTGTTTATATCCACTATAGGAATTTTCTTTTTGCCCATATCATACATTCACGGAGAAACCACCGACTATTCACTTGGCGCAAAGGCTTATGCCCTTTACGGAAGCGTTGTTGTGTATCTTGTGCTTATTTTGTATTACTGCCTCAGATATTGGAATATTCTTGATTCGGAAAAAAGGCTTTCCATTATTCTTGCCGTGCCCATATATATCATTACCTCAGCCATACAGATTATGTTCCCCGAATCGCTGCTGGTGATTTTGTGTTCCACCCTTATCTTGATGGGACTTATTCTCAGCAACGAAAATACCGAAAAATATATGGACGAAAAGACGGATTTGTTTAATCAGTATTCCTTTGAATTGGTTCTTGATGAATATGATTTTTCAAAGCGCAGGGGAGTAATAGGGCTGCTTTGTTTTTGCAGGGAATCCAACAGCTTCGATTTAAATCAGGATATACGGATCTTGCAGGATATTTACAGAGAAACCAAGCTTTGCCGGCTGCAAAGCTACCGTGTCTGCGAAAACGGCGTTGTTTTTATCGGCAGCTCCGAGGAAAGAACAAAGGCGGTTCTTGGGAAAATTAAGGAAAGCATCTCAAAAAAATACGGAAGGGACAGCGTTATTGTCGAAACAAGGGTCGTTGCCAAAAGCGAATACTCGGACAAGTTAGGGCTTATGAGAATAATTATAGGCTTTTGCAGAGTTACGGGCAGCCGCTTTGCCTTTATTGATTACCTTACTCACATACATAACCGAAATGCCCTTGAAAGGGATATGCCGGGAGCTGAAGCCGAGGGAAAGGGTTGGTATGTTATTGCCGACTTAAACGATTTAAAGGTCGTAAACGACACCTTGGGACATTCTGCGGGAGACGAAATGCTCCAGGGCTTTGCGGAAATACTGTCCAAAGCGGCAGGCGGCAGCGGACGTGCATACAGACAGGGCGGCGACGAGTTTGCCGTACTATATGGAGGAGATGTTGAACAGTTTTTGGAAAAGCTGTCGGAGCTTTGTGACCTGCACAACAGCAACAGCAGCATTCCCATAAGCTATGCCGCCGGATACTGCAGCTTGTCCGAAAAGGAATTTGTCAATATTGCAGATAAGATGATGTATGAAAACAAGAGAGAAATGAAGAAGCGGGCGAAATAATTCGCCGGTGATTTAATACTAATTCTTGATTGA
>DNUB01000057.1 GCA_003508605.1 Oscillospiraceae bacterium
GCATAAATCAGCACAAGCTTTCCTGAAAGCGGGCATAAATCCGCACAAGCTTTCCTGAAAGGGGGCATAAATCCGCACAAGTTTTCCCGAAAGCGGGCATAAATCCGCACAAGCTTTCCCGAAAGCGGGCATAAATCAGCACCACCTTTCCCGAAAACAAACACAAATCCGCACCCCACACCCGAAATCAAGCACAAATCAGCACCCCGTACCCGAAATCGAGCACAAATCTACACCGCTTTCCCGAAAGCGGGCAATAATCAATGCTGCCTTCCCGAAAGCGGGCAATAATCAGCACTACCTTCCCGAAATCAAGCAATAATCAGTGCCACTTTCCCGAAAACAAGCAAAATCCACAGAAGCTTTCCCAAAAGCAAGCACAAATCGGCACCCCATACCCGAAATCGAGCACAAATCTACACCGCTTTCCCGAAAACGGGCAATAATCAGTGCTGCCTTCCCGAAAACGGGCAATAATCAGCACTGCCTTCCCGAAATCAAGCAATAATCAGTGCCACTTTCCCGAAAAAAGCAAAATCCACACAAGCTTTCCCAAAATCAGGCATAAGTCAGCACCCCACACCCGAAATCGAGCACAAATCTACACCGCTTTCCCGAAAGCGGGCAATAATCAGTGCCGCCTCCCCGAAAACAAGCAAAATTCGCACAATCCTTCCCAAAATCAAGCAATAAATCGTCCCCTCTCCCCCGCAGCAGTCTCAAATCGGCAAATCTTTATGTAAAGGGGGCGGCTTATTATCAAAAAATACTGTTTTGATATTGACTTTGTTAAAAATATAAAGTATAATATAAAGAAATATATTGTATTTTATAATAGGGCGACAGGTAAAATTTTTATGCAGCGGAGGGACGGGGCTTTACAAATGAAAAAAGGCGTGAATTTGCGGTTTGTTCCCATATATATACTTACGTTTGCTTTGTTTTTGTTTGTAGGTGCGGGAACGTCCGCCGTACTGATTGCCGCTGATGCGGATTTAAATATTTTATGCTGGTTTATTCCTGTTTTGGCCGTATTTTGTATTGCCTTTGCCTTAGGAACGTATTTTTTCTTCAGCAGGATTAAAAAAAGCTATGACAGCTCCTTTAATCAAATATTGACCGCTTTTTCCTCGGATAAAACCGAGGCTCTTATGTCGGTGAACAACGGGGAGCCTACTCCCGAACAGCTGTCCCGCTGGGTGATAGAGCAAACAAGGGCTTCTGATAACGCTGCTGCGCTGATGTCCGTTATTTCCGCTCAGCAGGAGCTTTCAAGCGAAATTTTCTGGCAGCTTACCGACACCTCCTCCAATATTCGTTACGGAAGCTATTGGAGTCAGCTTTACGGTTATAACGATCTGGATAAAAGCAATAATATCAGAACGCTGCTTTCCGCAGATACAAGAGCGGATTTTGACCATGCGCTCAGAAGCTTTAAGGAGGGCAAGTCAAAGAGCTTCACCATTACCGGGGATTTAAATCTGCAGCCGCAGAAAAGCGTTAAGGTCATAATCAAGGGCCGCCCCGTAAAGGACGAGGGCGGGAGCATTACCGCAGTGGGAACCGTTCACGATATACAGGAGGAAATAGAGCTTAACAATTCCGTGCAGTCCGAAAAAATAAAAAAGCAGTTTTTGCTGGATAACGAAAAGGACGTTATATACGAGGTTGACGTAGCGGAAAACAAGCTTGTCTGTACGACTCCGGAAACGGCAAAGAAGCTGTTCGGGTTCGGCAGCATGAGCGACTTTGACGGAGAGAGAAGACCGTTTTGGGATCGGATACACCCGGATTACAGAGAGGGCTTTGTAGACAGGTTTTTCGATTATAACCATATGATGATTATGCCGGGCAGGAAAATGACCCATGAGTATAAGATCAAAAACAGCGCAGGCGATTATATATGGGTAGAGCATGAAGCGCAGGTAACGGGCACCCGTCACGGCTCGGTAGTCAGCGTTATCGGAAGAATAAGCGATATAAGCGACCGCAAGGAAGAGGAGTTCAGAAGCCGGTATCAAACCAATAACGACAGTCTTACGGGCGCATATTTGCGTTCGGCGGTGGAAACGGAATTTAATGCTTCACTGGAGGACGGCGAGATTAAGGGAGTGGTGGTGTTCAATGTGAACAATTTCCACTTTATCAATAACGAATACGGCTTCGAATACGGCGATTTGGTGCTTAAATACATAGTCGGAGTGCTTTGGGACCGTCAAAGAGGCATCTGTGCGGTAGGAAGGGTCGACAACGACACCTTTGTGATTGCAATGACCGAGGCGGGAGACAGAAGGGGCTGGCCGAAAAATCAGATAGTAGACGTTCTGAACGCTTTTTCGCAGCCTGTTAAGATCGACGGAAGAATGATAAACATAACTCTTACGGCAGGCGGCTCGTCGCCGTCCTCTACCCTTGACTTTAATGCGCTGTATGCACAGGCGGAAGCTGCGCTTAAAAAATGCAGGGAGAATAACGGCAGGCTGGAAAACGCTTACGAGCTGTACAGAGAGGATATGGACCGGTCTTAATACCGTCCGAGGAGCCTTGCGGCAGGGGACGGTTTTTGACGAGGGGCGTTAAATCCCTCCGGAAGGCCGAATGAAGCCCGCCGCTCAATGAGGCTGTGCCTTTTGTCCGAAGCAAGGGACGGGGAGCATTCGGATTATGATTGTATTGGGCAGTATATGCAACTATGACTGATGAAAGGGATTATCGGTGGCTTTTATGGGTGCGAATAATTTGGATACGGTAACATTTGACGGACAGGTTACGGTTTTGGTGGACGATGATTATATGTGGGCAAAGATAATAGTCACCAAGCCCAACGGAGGAAAAGCCGTTACCTTCGAGGACGTAATGCGGGAGCTGAGAAGCAGCGGAGTTACCGCTCACATAAACGAGGACGCAATAAGGGAATGCGTCGACGGCTCCGATGAAAATATCGGGGGCAGGCTTGTGGCGGAGGCGATCCCCGCAGTCGACGGTCTTGACGGCGAGGTGAATTATTCCTTCGACACCAAGGCCGAGTTGAAGCCTGCCATTGACGAGGAGACGGGAATAGTAAATTTTCGCGAGCTGGGAAAGGTAAGAAATATAAAAAAGGGAGCCTTAATCGCCACCATAAAGCCCAACACCTTAGGCACGCCGGGCAACGACATAAGAGGAAACGAGATAAAGTGCAAAAGCGGCAATCCGCCCAAATATGCCTTAGGAACGGGCACTATGCTCAGCAATGACCAAAGCAAGATCCTTGCCGCCTCCGACGGAAATATCCGCTGGGAGAAGGACAGATTTATTGTGGATACCGTTGTAACCATCTCCGGAAGCGTCGACGCTTCGGTGGGAAATATAGATTTTGTGGGCGACGTGATAATAAAAGGCGGTATAAGCGACGGATTTAGAGTAAAAGGAAAAAAGGTTGAAATAAAGCAGAACGTAAATAACGCAACGGTAGAGGCAAGCGAGTCGATAATTATAAGCGGCGGCGCCGTTTACGCAAAGCTCAGCTGCGAAAAGGACATAAAAATGTCCTTCAGCGAAAACAGCACCGTTTACTGCGGCGGAAATCTGGAAACCAAGTCGCTTATAAACTGCGAGGTGCTTTGCGAGGGAGAAGTAAACGTCGTAAGCGGCAAGGGGGTTATTATAGGAGGCGAATGTATTGCCTATCACAATATAACCGCCAATCAGGTAGGGTCGGAAAGCTACACCAAGACCACGATAAATTTAGGCAATACGGCGGTTCTTATGAAAAGCCATAAGGAGCTTAAGGACAATTTCAAAACCCTCAGCGAAAACTACAACAAGCTGAAAACCCTGTACGAAAAGCTTAATTCCCTCAGAAACGTTCAGGAGCTTACCGCTCAGCAGGAGCATGCCCGTAAGGAAGCGTTCCTGTTTATTATGAACGAGCGCAATACCATGATGGAAATGACCGCAAAAATCGAGCAGAACGAGAAAATTTTAGCAAAAAGCAGACTTTTGCAGCTGGTGGTGAAAAAACGCTGTTATCCCGGAGTAACCTTAAAGCTGTATAATACCGTTTATGAAAATCAGGTGGAAAACGGAGCTTCCGTATACTATCTTGATTCGGATAACGAGGTAAAGTTCAGGGCGGGTTCAAAGTGAATATAGGAAATATCCGAAAACCTCTGTGAAAAGCAAAAACGGACAGAGTGCGCCGCATGGGGGGGAAGCCGGCGAAGGCGGGCAGACGCCCGTGGGGACGGACTGACGAAGCAGGCGTTGTGCCATGCTTGGTTTTGCTCACAAGGAGTTTTTGGAGGCTCGCTATATGCTCTGAATAAGGGGCGTTCGATCCGCAGAGCTTTTGCGGGCCGAACGCTTTTTGATTGTTGCTTTTTGAATGTTATTTAAGAAAATGAGGAGGCTTTTATGAGCACGGTAAAAAAGACGGACGTTTTAAAAAGTTTATTTTTTATTTTGTATTTTGCGATTCTCACCACGGAAAGAATCATAAGCCTTGTGTCGCAGGCACCTTTGTCGGCCGTATCCTTAGAAAATCTGATTGTGACTGTGACCGTGATACTTTCCCTTATTGCGGGCTGGGGATATCTTTTGATCAGAGGAAGGGCGATTTTTAAGCTGACCGGGAACAAAAGCGGCGGCGACTTTTTGCAGCCCTCTATTGCGGCAGGGCTGCTGCTGATCAGCGGTATGATACATACCCGGGGCACCATTTCTCTGGTGCAGTTTGTCGCTTACGGCTTTCTTCTGGCGGCTATGGGGATTTATACGGCGGAATGCGTTAAGGCTGAAGGAAAGGGAGATCTGAGGTGGAGCACCTTTGCTTACATCACCGCCTTTTCCATGTCCATTCCCGTTATATACGGAGATGGCTGCGGCTGTAGGCTGTGCGCCGCCTTTTCGGTTACGGAGATAGTCGTCTGCTTGGGGCTGATAGCCTGCTTTACCGTTATGCTTTACAATTTCTTTAAAAACGGCGGAATCGACGGGTTTAACGCCGGCGTCATTCTGTTTGCCGCAGCGGGAGACGGGGCGGTGCTGTTCCTGCGCTGGCACAGGGAGATAAATTTCTTTCTGCTGGGTGCGATAACCGCAGCGGTAATATGCTTTATTGTGGGAAAGGTGTTTTCGACGAGGGGCAACGCCACGAATTTATAAAAAATCCCAAAGACGTCGGATTTTGATTCAATGAGGGGC
>DNUB01000054.1 GCA_003508605.1 Oscillospiraceae bacterium
AAAGGCAGCGGTGCGCCCGCAGCTCGTAAAAATTACCAAAAAGCCAAACGCAGTTCATAAAGCCAACGCAGTAAAAAAGCCAACGCAGTAACCCCCCTCGGAGATAACCAATTTCATCATTCCCCTTGACTTATATAGAAAAATAAAGTACAATAATAAGGTATACCGTTAAGAGTTAATCCGCACCCTGCGTCAAAACACCGACTGTCGGAAATTATCTTGACGAAAAGGAAGACAAAAGCTTGAATATAAAAGTAAGCGCATCAATTTTAAGCTCCGATTTATCCCAAATCGGCACGGAAACGGCAAGAGCCGACGCTGCAGGTGCGGATTGGATACATTTTGACGTTATGGATGGTCATTTTGTCGAAAACATAAGCTACGGCGCACCCGTGCAGAAAACCTTAAGCAAAAGGTATTTTGTCGACACCCACCTTATGGTCTCCCACCCCCATACTCAAATCGGCCTTTTTGCCGACAGCGGTTCGGATATGATATCCTTTCATATCGAAAGCGAAAGCGACGCCGACCACACGGTCAACAAAATACACCGTGCGGGTCTTATGGCGGGAATTGCGTTAAAGCCCTCCACTCCTGCGGAAAGCGTATTTCCCTATATGGAGAAGATCGAGATGATTCTGGTAATGACGGTTGAGCCGGGTTACGGAGGACAGGGCTTTTTAAACTACACTCTGCCTAAGATAAGAGAAATAAGAAAAAGGGCGGAGGAGGTCAATCCGAATCTTATGATAGAGGTGGACGGCGGTATAACGGGCGAAACCGCTCCCCTTGTAAAAAAGGCGGGGGCGGACGTTTTGGTAAGCGGAAGCTATCTTTTTGAGGCTAAGGATATGTATAGGGCGGTGCAGTCGCTGAAGTGACGGCAGCAGCTCCGCATTGCACCGATATTTTAATTTTGCGGATCGGCTTAAAATTTTTTAAAGCAGCTCCGCACAATGACTGCGGGTGAGCTGCACAGTCAAAAACATTAGGCGGTCCTTGTGCGGCGCCGCCCTAAAACAAGTCCCCGCAGATCTCCGCCGCCCCCTTGCCCGCAAGCAGGCGAAAATACTCTCCGGTATAAGCGGCGGTAAGCTCGCTGAAATGCACCTGCCCAAATTCCTTCATAAGACCCGCAAGCCTTTCCCCGCATATATTGAGGGGAATAAGAGCCAGACGGTAGTATTTGCCGTCGGAAAAAAGCTTCGATTCAAAGCTTAGACCCCTTTTCTTTTCCGAAACAAGACAGCGGCACAGCCTTCCCAAAAGCTCCCCCGAATCCGTTTCAAAAATCACGGGAGAAGCCTGTATTTCACGGCTCAAAAGCTCCGCCCCGCTATCCGAATTTTTGCTTTTTACCGGCCTTCTTTTGGATTTGCTGCGGTTCAGCGAGCTTAAATATATAAAGCAGCCCCCCTCGGAGGAGGGGAACGCTTCAACCAAAAGCTTGCTTTCCTCCTCTAAAAGCTCTGCCGCAAGGGCGGCGTTTTTCGGAGAAAGAGAGCCCTCGATAAGCTTTTCCAAAGCTTTTCGGCAGCCGCCGTCCTGCCTTGAAAGAGCTTCATAGCAAAGACGGCTGTCCTCCATATCCGATTCGGTCAAGGTAAGCTTTAGCGTGGTTTCGGAAAGAACGTCTATTCTCATAAATTATCCTTTCTAAAATTCTAAGAAAAATTGATTGCGAAAAGCGTTCCGAAAAGTCGGAACGGACTCGGCATATATTTTGACCAATCCGCATTATGCGTTTATTTTTCGATATTCAAAATCCGTATGTCCCCGCCGCCTAATCGGCGGGCTCCATTCAGTCCTTCGGCGGGGTATAAGCTCTCCCGCAGAAGTCCTGAGGGGCTTACGCCTCGGATTTTTCATAAATTCGGGACGCTGCCCCTTATTGAAAAAGAGGTACTATGTCAGTTTTAAACAATAACGCCGCCCTTCCGCCAAAGGAAAGGGCGGACGGCCCCGATACAATGCCCAAGGAAAAAAGAAGCTTTTTAGGCAGAAAATATCATTCCGTTTACGGCGATCAGCTCGTATGCCTTTGCGCCTTGCTTATAATGGGCTTGTGGCGGTGGGGAGCAAAGGCTTTGGTAATTTGCTCCGTAAGCCTTGTTACGGCGGTTTTTTCCGATTGGCTCTGCTGTAAAATGACCAAAAAGGTCTATAACCCAAAGGACGCTTCAACCTTTGTAAGCGGACTGTGCTTAGGACTTATGATGCCCGCCTCCATAGGCTACGGGTATGTGGTGTTCGGCTCGGCTCTTGCTATGGGCATTAAGCACATTTTCGGCGGAAAGAACAACTATGTTTTTAATCCCGCCTGCTTAAGCTATGCCTTTCTTGCCATCTGCTGGCCCTCGCAGGTTCTTATGTTCCCCGCCGTGGGAGAGCGGATACCCGTATTTGAAGCTTACGGCGGCACCTTATCGTCGGGACTTGAAAGCTACCTTATCCAGCTCGGAGCCGCAAAGCAGATGTCCGCCTCCGATGTGCTTTTGGGAAACTTCTTAGGTCCGATAGGAACGACCCATGTTCTGGTATTGGCGGTGTGCGGCGTTTGTCTTATGTTCAGAAGGGCGTTGTCCCCGACCATCACCTTTGTTTCCTTCGGTGTTTTTGTGGCGTTGTCCGCACTGTTCCCCTCCTACGAAAATTTCCAAAGTGCCATAATCATCGAGCTTACCTGCGGAAACATCATCTTCGGAATGCTGTTTCTCGCCAGCGACCCTCAGACCCTGCCCAAAACCTTTCTCGGTAAGATATATTACGGAATGATAATAGGTATTCTTCTGGTTATATTCAGACATATGACAAAAACCGAGTCCAGCTTTGTTTACGTGCTGCTTATCGCTAATGCGGTGTCTCTGCACATCGATCTGTTTGCGGAAAATACCAAAAAGGGAATAAAGGCGTTAGCGAAATGGCTGAAAAACACATCCGGAAGCTTTGAAAGGGTCCGCAAGGAAGCGCAGCAGGATAAGCCCTCGGGCAAAAGCTCCCTGGGCGATACTCAGGAAATTATTTTGCCTCCCGTAAATTATAATATGCCCGCAGTGGACAATAAAATCATAAAAGCCGCAAAAAAACCTCCGAAAATTGTCAGGGGCAAGGATAATCTTCCCGTAAGAAAGGAAAAAAGGAAATAGCCTATACAACATTGAAAAGAGGAAAAAAGATGTCAAAGTCACCTGTCAGATTAAAGGACGGTATAATAAAACAGAATATCGTGCTGATGAGCGGGCTTTTTGCAGGTCCCGTTATCGGTGCGGCCACCACCTGGGAAAGATCCTTGGCTTTGTGCTTTGTTTTTTCCCTGGTAACGATTCTGTCACTGGGGATATGCAGAGCTTTGCCGAAAAAAATAACATTTGCGGTAAGAATAGTGCTTTACGCCCTTGCCGCCACGCTGGTCTATATCCCCGTTATGCTTTTGGCAGGGCTTATTTTCCCTCCGGATCTGCTGACAAGCATTGAGCTTTACCTTATACTTACCGTCACAAATCCGCTTATACTTTCAAAAACCGAAAGCCGCTTTTTCCTCAGACCCTTTCACCTGATGTACAAGGACGCAGCGGGCTTCGTGCTGGGCTTCGATCTGTCCTGCCTTTTGGTAGGCTCGTTAAGGGATATCCTTACAGACAATATGATAGCAAACAATATAATCAAAATAAATATGCAAATTCCCGCCATGGACAGAATGTACTGCGGTTTTATTTTAGTGGGTATCCTGGCTGGGCTTTTCCGCTTCATTTATACAAGGACAAACAAAAAAAGACAAAGGGCTGCTTCAAAAAAAGCGGGCTAAGGGCGGTATCGGACGCCCTTAAGGCTTCGGACGCTGCGCCGGCTTAAAAACAGCGGATATTAAGAAAGGATCGGCGCCGCAATACTTTTATCTGTGCAAAGGATATAATATAAATGGAAACAGTTTTTTCAAGACTTCTGACGGCTGCGCTTTTGGGCATATTTATAGAAAACGCCGCTTTTGAAAGAGCGTTGGGCATAAACGTGCTTTTGTACGCCGCAAGAAAAAAGGAAAACCTAATCGGGATTTTCGCAGGGGTAATATACGTCACCACATTATCCTCCGCTTTTATCTGCTTTATTGACAGATATCTGTCGGAATGGGCATACTATAATATGCTGCTGCCCTTTATGTATATTTTCGTCATCGGCGCAGTATATCTTACTACACTGCTGGCGCTGTGGAAATTTTTCCCGGGAGCTTTTAAAAAGGTAAAAAAGTATGTTCATGTGGCGGTGTTTAACTGTGCGGTATTAGGCGCGCTGTTTATCCAAAGTCAGATAGGCGGCACCTTTGCCAGCTATGTGGGCTACGGCTTCGGTACGGGTATAGGCTTCCTTTTGGCGGGCTACCTCCTCTATGCCGCAGAGGACAGGCTCAATTCCGATTCCGTTCCCGCCTCCTTCAGAGGCATGCCCATCACAATGATCTATATAGGCGTTATTTCCCTGGCGTTAAGCGCATTCTGGGGCAAGTGACATTTCGGCGGAAAAGCGATCCTCCGCCAAAGAAGCGGCTCTTCGTCGAAAACCGAAGGAAGGCTGAAAATATACCGCAGAGTCTTGTCTTTTAAGAGCCCGGGCGGTAATGAAAAAAAGCAAGGGTCATCTTAAAAAAACATATTTCGAGGCAGAAACCAAATCCCGCAGGATTCTCTTTGAGGTTTAATATGAACAGAAAGAAAAACATTAAAATAAAACACAGCAAGGGCAGATTATACAAGAAAAAGCGTTCCGCCGCCAGAACCGTTCTCGAGGTCATAGTGCTGACGGCGCTGGCGGGAGGTCTGATATATATAGGCTATTCCGCCGCAGGACCGCTGATAGATTATATAACCAACGGCGGCGGCTCCGATACGGTAACGGGCTGGACTCCGGCGGAAAGCACCCCTGCCGCCGGCACGGACGGCAGCGGAATTACGGACACGTCCATAAGCTCGGAGGAAACCGAAAGCAGACAGACGTCGGCAGGCATAGGCACATACCTGCTGCCCCAAGGTGCGCTTAAAAGCAAGGAGGCGTTAAACAGCGCATTGGATTCGGCAAAAAAATACGGGTTCGGCGTGGTGCTGATCCCCTTAAAGGACGGCGAGGGCAAGCTTCTTTATGCCTCGGAGATAGAATATATAAAGGATATTGAGGATCTGAGGGCGGGCACATTGCCGGCTAAGGCGATAGCGGACGCAGCAAAAGCCAAAAACCTTATCCCAAAGGCGGTTATACCCACCCTGTCAGACAAGCTTACCCCGGACTATGTCGGGGACACGGGCTACGTATTTGAAAACGGCGGCTACAGCTGGCTTGACAATTCTGTGGAGTACGGCGGAAAACGCTGGGTAGATCCCTATTTAAGCGGTACGAAAAAATATTATGCCGATATTGTGGGGGAGCTGAAATCGGCGGGCTTTGAGGAGATAGCTTTATCCCAGCTGAGGTATCCCGCTTTTCACGATATCGACAGGGAATATCTTGCGGCGAGAAATTTTGCCGCCGACAGATACAAGGCTCTTACCGCCCTGTATAATTCCTGCAATAATGCGGCGGGGAAAACCGCAGCGGTTATGGTGGACGTCAAGGACGTGCTCAGCGGCGGGGGACAAGGATTTTCGGGCACCGCCGAGCTGCTTTCCGACAAAAGCTTTTCGGGAAAGGTGTTTTTGACGCTGAAATTAACGGATTTCGGGGAAACCCTTGAAACGGGAGAGGGCGACCCCATAGCTCTCCCCAAGGATACGGCGAAAAAAGCGGAAATGCTTATAAGCAGGGCAAGCGAACGTTTAGGCACAAATCTTACCGTCGTTCCCATAATCAGCGGAGAGGGGCTGTCCGCCGAGGCTTTAGCTGCCTGCTATAAGGAGATCACTCCCTGATTTCTATAATAAATTCGGGGCACTGCCCCTCGTTGAAGGGAAGCCTCAAAAGTGCGTCTCCAAATGCCTTGCTTAAGCAAAGACCTACGGAGCCCGGCCCTGTCGTGCCAAACCCTCGGACAGGTGGATAGGGCTCCGCATTATGGGCTTCCCCTGCAGCCAATCCGTTTTACCCTTATTGCTTTTCAAGCCGATTTTTTAGAACAGTCTTGAAATAAAACGAAAGGTGGTGTGCTATGTCCGTTAAAAACGAGCCCTCCAAAAAATACCGTCATGAGCTGAAATATATAATAAACAGCGGATATTATCATATTCTCCGCAGCAGATTAAAAGCGGCCATGAAGCCCGATCCTCACGGCGAAAAGGGGGTTTACCGAATTACCAGCCTTTACTTTGACGACCTATTCCGTTCCGCTTATAACGACAAGCTTTTGGGGCTTGACGTGAGAAAAAAATATCGGGTGCGGTATTACGGTCTTTCCCCCTCGGTAATCCGTCTTGAGGTAAAGGAGAAAAAGGGGGAAATGGTCTGCAAGAGAAGCGTTCCCCTGACCCTTTCGGAATATAAGGGGCTAATAAAAGGGGAAAGGGATTTTCTGAGGGCGGAAAAGAACATAAATACCGCCGCCTGGGAGTTTTCCCTATCGGACAGGCTTACCGCTCTTTTCCCCGCCGTTTTGGTGGATTATCGGAGGGAAGCCTATATCTGCCCTGCTGGAAATGTGCGCATTACCTTTGACAGCAATTTAAAAACCTCTCTTAACGCCGACGGGTTAGAGGAAGGGGCGGAATTTATAAATGTCTTTAATAAGGGCGAAATAATATTGGAGGTAAAGTACGACAGCTTTATCCCCTCCTATATTATGGATCTGTTAAGCGGTATTCCCTTAACCAGGGAATCCGTATCAAAATTTGTATTATGCAGCGATAAGCTAACGGAGGTATCAAAATGCAGCTTTTATCAGCAAATATCTTAGAACAGTTAGGCGCAAGCCTGGATTTGTCAAATCAGCTGGCAAGCCTTTCGCTCCCCCATATTTTGGTTTCCATGGGCGCAGCCGCACTCTGCGGCGTAATTATTTATCTTGTGTACCGTTTTTTCTACAGGGGAGTGGTATACAGCGATAATTTCAACATTCTGCTTATAATGATAACGGTGATCACTTCCTTTATCATTATGACCATAAGCGCAAATATCGTGCTGTCCTTAGGTATGGTGGGCGCGCTTTCCATTGTCCGTTTCCGTTCTGCGGTAAAGGATCCTCTTGATATAGGCTTTTTATTCTGGGGAATAGCCTCGGGACTTACCTGCGGCGCAGGACTGTACTTTGTTGCCCTTGTGGGTACGGTTCTTATTGCGGTGTTATACATAATTCTCCATTTCTGCAAGAAGGAAAAGAAAAGCTATCTGCTTATCATAAGATACGGCGACGAGGCGGAGGAGCAGGTAAGCTCCTTATTAAGCGGAATGAAGTACAAGCTGAAAAGCAAGACCGTAAGCGGCGGAGAAACGGAGCTTACTGTGGAAATTAAGGTAAACAGAAACGACACCTCCGACGCCGCAAGATTTAAGACGGTTTCGGGAGTAAACGGAGTTACCCTGCTTGAGTACAGCGGGGAATATATGAATTGACAAACCGATTTTTCCCCGGTTCCGGGTTTAAAAATGTAAAAAGATCCCAAAAACAGAACGGCAAGACAAAAGAATAACACACTATTCGTCAAGCTTCTTCAAGAGCCGCCCCAAACCCGAAGCCGCAGCAGCTTTAATGACCGCAAAAGCGTACTCCGAAAAGCAAAGCACCGCAAAAAAATAAGGGAAAAAAGCATTGCAGAGCAAACCCGCACAACGAAACCGCCATTCGGCGACCGCCGAATGAGAAGGC
>DNUB01000289.1 GCA_003508605.1 Oscillospiraceae bacterium
CGGATTTTTTATAAATTCGGGGCACTGACCCTCATTGAAAAATTCTTTCTTTTTTGAAAGGCAGGAAAAAGACTTGAACACTATTTATGCCATAAACGGTCCTGTAATCAAGGTTAAGGACACAAAAGACTTTTCAATGCGTGAAATGGTTTATGTGGGCGAAAAAAAGCTTATCGGCGAGGTTATCGGCGTAAACGACCTTTTTACGATTATTCAGGTATATGAAAACACGGACGGTCTGAAGGTCGGAGAAAATGTCTATGCCACAGGTTCGCCTATGTGCGCCGTATTGGGGCCCGGAATAATCAGCAACATATACGATGGGATTCAACGCCCGCTGGGCGATATGAAAAGCATATCGGGAGCCTTTGTTTCCGAGGGCAGCGCAATACCCTCCCTTAACACGGAAAAAAGGTTTGATGTAACGGTTGCCGTAAAAGCGGGGGATACCGTAACGGCAGGGCAGATTTACGCCACCTGTCCCGAAACTCCGCTGATAGTCCACAAATGTATGATACCACCCTCCGTTAAAAGAGCTACCGTTACTTATGCCGCACCTAACGGTCAATACAGGGTAAACGATACGGTTTTAAGGCTTTCCGTCGAGGGAGAAGAGGAGGAATTGCCCTTAACCTTGTGTCAGAAATGGCCTATAAGAGATCCCCGTCCCGCAGGGCAGCGTATGCCCGTTACCAAGCCCCTTATAACGGGGCAGCGTGTTATCGACACCGTTCTTCCGGTAGGCAAGGGCGGCACGGCGGCTATTCCCGGCGGCTTCGGAACGGGAAAGACTATGACCCAGCACCAGCTTGCAAAATGGTGCGATGCGGATATTATTGTGTATATCGGGTGCGGCGAGCGGGGAAATGAGATGACGCAGGTTCTGGAGGAGTTCAGCGAGCTTATCGACCCCAAATCGGGCAGACCCCTTACCGACAGAACCGTCCTTATTGCCAACACCTCGAATATGCCCGTTGCGGCACGTGAGGCTTCGATTTATACGGGAATTACCCTTGCGGAATACTACCGTGATATGGGTTATCATATCGCAATTATGGCGGACAGCACAAGCCGTTGGGCTGAGGCTCTCCGTGAAATATCGGGACGCTTGGAGGAAATGCCTGCGGAGGAGGGCTTTCCTGCTTATCTTCCCTCAAGGCTTTCCGAGTTCTACGAACGTGCGGGCTATGTCAGGACATTAAACGACAGCGAGGGAAGCGTTACCATTATCGGAGCGGTATCTCCCCAAGGCTCGGATTTTTCCGAGCCTGTAACCCAGAACACAAAGAGGTTCGTGCGCTGCTTCTGGGCATTGGATAAGGCTCTCGCTTATGCAAGGCACTATCCCGCCATAAACTGGATGACAAGCTATTCGGAATATGCGGAGGATTTGGAGCCTTACTACTCCGAAAATGTAAGCCCCGAATATATGCCATTAAGACAGGAAATATCCACCCTTTTGGTTGAAGAAAACAATCTGATGGAAATTGTCAAGCTTATCGGCGCAGATGTTTTGCCCGACGACCAAAAGCTTATTATTGAAATCGCAAGAGTTATAAGGGTAGGCTTTTTGCAGCAAAACGCTTTCCACAAGGATGACACCTTTGTGCCACTAAATAAGCAGCTTTTGATGATGAAGGTGATTATCAGGCTTTATCACAAAGCGGAAGACGCAATAAAAAAGGGCGTGCTGTTTTCCGATATCGTTAAAACGGGTATTTTCGACAAGCTTATAAAAATAAAGTACGATATCCCCAACGATAAGCCCGAAATGTTCAAGGATTACGAAAAAGATATAGATGAAATTATTCGGAAATTGACCTTTGAGGCGGCATAATAAGGTATTGCCCCATAAAACCACGGGGTTGACTCAAAATTTGCCGTTGGCAGAATCACTGAAAGGAGAATGCCTTAGTTTCGGTCTTCGGAATTAAGGACAGCATGTAAAAAATGGCAGTACAGTATGCAGGTCTTACCTCCGTAAACGGACCCTTGGTATGTCTTGAAGGAGTTAAGGGCGTAGGATATGAAGAAACGGCCGCAATTACTCTTGACGACGGCTCGCAGCGTATGGGACGAGTGGTTCAGATGGAGGGCGATAAGGTTATATTGCAGGTTTTTGAGGGCACAAACGGACTTTCCCTTAAAAACACCAAAACCGTTTTCGGCGGTAAGCCCTTGGAAATTCCTCTTGCGGCGGAAATGCTGGGAAGAGTTTTTAACGGCGTGGGAAAACCTATCGACGGACTCGGTCCCGTGTTTCCCGAAAAATATGCCGACATCAACGGACGTGCGCTGAACCCCGTAGCCCGTTCCTATCCTCGCAACTATATTCATACGGGCATAAGCTCCATAGACTGCCTTATGACCCTTATCAGAGGGCAAAAGCTCCCTATCTTCTCCGGCTCGGGACTTTCTCACAACAAGCTGGCGGTACAGATCGTTCGTCAGGCAAAAATTGCGGATTCCGAGGGAAAGGACTTTGCCGTCGTATTTGCTGCCATGGGCGTTCAGAACGACGTAGCGGACTACTTCCGCCGCAGCTTTGAGGAATCGGGAGCAATCGGCAGAGTCGCCATGTTCCTTAATATGTCCAACGACCCTATTATCGAGCGTACATTAACGCCGAGATGCGCACTTACCTTGGCTGAGTATTTAGCCTTTGAAAAGAATATGCACATTTTGGTTATTATGACCGATATAACCTCCTATGCGGAGGCACTGCGGGAGTTCAGCTCCTCAAAGGGAGAAATACCCGGAAGAAAGGGTTATCCCGGCTATCTTTATTCCGATCTTGCTTCTCTTTACGAGCGTGCGGGAGTTATTGAGGGCAGCAGCGGTTCGGTTACGCAGATACCTATCCTCACCATGCCCAATGATGACATTACTCACCCTATCCCGGATTTAACCGCATATATAACCGAGGGGCAGATAGTATTTGACAGAAACCTTGACCAGACCGGCGTCTATCCGGGTCTTTCGGTGCTTCTTTCCCTTTCAAGACTTATGAAGGACGGCATCGGCGAGGGCTATACACGACCCGACCACCCCGATGTATCAAATCAGCTGTTTTCCGCCTATGCGAAGGTGCAGGACGCACGTTCGCTGGCCTCCGTTATCGGCGAAGACGAGCTTTCCGCTGCGGATAAATGCTATATGAAATTCGGCGAGGCATTTGAAAGGCATTTCCTTAATCAGGGCTTTGAAGAAAACCGTTCCATTGAGGAAACCCTTAATCTTGCATGGGATTTGCTTTGTATGCTGCCCGAAAGCGAGCTTGACCGTATGAATGAAAAGCTTATTAAGGAAAATTACGACCCCAAAAGAGCGGAAAAGTTCCAATAAAAGGAATATATGTCTATAGCGGCTCCGAAAAAAACGCAATATAATCAAAATCCGATGTC
>DNUB01000085.1 GCA_003508605.1 Oscillospiraceae bacterium
TTCCCTAAATTAGGATCATAGCTTTAAAATCGAGGCGGAGCCCCGCTCCGCCTCGATTTTTGTCAAAAAAGTCATAAATCGGGACTGACTTCCCTAAAGGAATCTATAACCCTACTTCCCCTGCAGATCGCAGACAATAACTCCAAGTCCCACGCTGCTGATATAGCATCTTCCATACTCGTTGCAGTCGCCCTTGATAAAGTTGCCGTTGCCCATTCCGCCGAACTGCATTGTGCCGAC
Source organism: Oscillospiraceae bacterium (assembly GCA_003508605.1). Classification (GTDB taxonomy): domain Bacteria; phylum Bacillota; class Clostridia; order Oscillospirales; family Ruminococcaceae; genus Ruminiclostridium_E. The sequence continues at coordinate 241 of DNUB01000085.1, forward strand.
GGTAACGGGCGACCAGCTTGCGCCGCCGTCATCGGACCAGTAAACGCCCAAGCCGTCGTCGGAAGAAGGTCTGCCCCAAATATAAATCGAGTCGGGGGAGGAATCGTCCTTGCCCTTGCCTACGCCGACGCCCAGTGCGCCCGCAACGTTTTCCATTCTCGTAAATGTCTGACCGTGATCATCGGAGACCTGCAAGCCCGTTGAGGGAAGATAAATAACGCCCTCCCTGCCGGGAGATACGGTTATTCTTGCGGCGGACATAAGAGGAAATGTCTTTTTGAAGCTCTTTCCCTTGTCGGAGCTGAGGTAAAATCCGCTGCCGCTGGTTGCATACACATAATCGGAGTTTACCGTGTCACAAACTATATCATGGGTGATAAAAATACCCTCACAGGTGTTCCATGTTTCTCCCTTGTCGTCGGTGTAGTAGGTTGCGGGTGCGCCGTTGGGTGCCCAGAAGAAGCGGCTTCCGTCTGCCGAAACAGCAACAGAGCCTTCCTTTGCATTATCAACGGGGCTTTTCTTTGCGGTTTCCCATTTGCTGCCGCCGTCGGTGGTGTATAAAAATACGCTTTTGTCGTTCAGCGTTCCGGATTTGACCATTATATCGGGATTTCCGAAGGCAACGGCAATATCCGTCATAGAGCCGCCCTTGCTGCCGTGGATCTTTCCGTATTCAAAGGCGTTTGTATTGATAAATCCGTCATAGTCGTATACGGAGGTAACTATTGTGCCGTTGGGAACGGTTATAAGCTCGGAGGGAACGGTTTCCTCAATGCCCTTTGAATCAAAGTAGAAGGCGGGAGCGTCCGCCCAGATATTGTCGCAGGCAAAAATTCCGTTGCCCGACGTCACCTTTATTTTGCCGCTGTCAAACTGATCCATGGAAAGGCAGCCGCACCAGTGGATCGCAAAATCCTTGACCCAATCCACATCGGAGGACATTGTCATTTTATCGTTTAAGGCAGTCCAGGTTTTTCCGCCGTCGGTGGTGGTATAGAAGCAGTCGCCGAATGCGCCGTTGGGCTGAGCTACCCATACGCATTCCGTAACGGCTACCATTTTATTTGTATCCTTAGGGTCGATTACGATATCGCCGATAGTCTGATTGGCGGGGGATATATCCTCAACTGCGCCGGTGGAAACATTAAGCCTTCTGATTCCGCCCTGACCGCTGTTCCACGGTCCCTCCGCATTTCCGTAGGTGATAATAAGGTTTCCCTTTCCGTCAAATTTCATTCTCTGAGGAAACAGCTTATCGGGCAGGTCGGCAACCGCCTTCCAGCTTTCGCCGCCGTCCTCGCTGACAAATACGTTGGCTTCCTTATTCTTGGAGATGCCCGCATAAATTCTTGTGCATTTTGAGCCGTCGGAGGAATCGGGATCTATCGCTATCGTGCATATGCCGTTACTGTTGGGGGTTTCGGTTTTGGTAACGCTTGTAAGACCCGCAACGGCAGTCCAGGTTTTTCCGCCGTCGGTGCTTTTTATCATGCCCCCGGTTCTGCCGCCTGCATAAATAATGTTATGGTCTGTGGGATCCATGGCGATTCTTTCGCCGTTTTGTCTGCCCATGCCGTTGCCGCTTGCCTTGATTTTATCGGTAACGTCAACGGTCTCATAGGTTGCGCCGTAGTCCTCGGAAATCATAATGCAGGTTTTTCCGTTGCTGAAATAGGAGGTGCCCGCCAAAAGAACGATTCTTGAAGGCTTGTCGGGATCTATCGCCATTCCGTCGATACCCATAAGCCCCACATCGTCGGAGGTGATATTATAGGATATGGAAACCCACTTGTTCTGCGTTTTATCAAACCGATATGCTCCTCCCACGTCGGTGCGGGCGTAGTAAAGCCCTTCCTCTGAGGTGGAGAAAACGCCTGTGACATAACCGCCGCCGCCCATAGCCAGCTGGCTGTAGCTCCAGTTTACGGGAGTGGGGGAAGAGTTGCCCCCGTTAGTGTTTCCCGCAGTCTGATTTGTATTATCGGGATTTTTGACATTTCCGTCGGTGCAGGAAGAAAAAAGCATTACCGCAGCTGCGGCAATGGCAGTGACCGTCAATGTTTTTCTGAAGGATTTATTCATATAAACCGCCTTTCTGAAAGAATGTAATCGTTTTTACGAAAATGCAGTATTCTGCTTAATGCAATATTCGGCTTAATGCAATATTCGCTTAATGCAATATTCGGTTATTTGATTTTCGGCAAACTTATTTTAACATACTTTTTTTAATTATGGAAGTGATTTTTGTTACAAATTCATTAAAGACGGTTTGGTTATGTTCAACAAAAGCTTGTGTAGAAATTGCAATAATATACACGAAAAAATATGATGGGGCTTGCTCGGAAAATCGGGACGACGGATTTTTTCCCCGAAGCGGTTATCTTCTTCAACAAGGAATCCATTGCGTTTTTCCTTGAAGCTAACCGTTTCGGAGAAAAATTCGGCGTTCCCTCGGTTTCAAGCAAGCCCCAATCTCAAAGCCTTAAGATGACTTTAAAAGCCCTTTTGCGGTGGGAATACGGTCATCGGCAGCATTGTTTCATAAATATCTAAAGCATGGCAAATCTCACCCTGCCGCAATCCTTCCCACAGCCGAAAGAAAAGCCCTTACCTCCCTTTTTTCGGTAAAAACGGAGGGTGCAAACCTTACCGTTCCCGACTCTAAAGTGCCGAGCTTTTTATGGGCAAGATAAGCGCAGTGAAATCCGCCTCTGAGATAAAAACCTCTGTCGCTGAGCATTGAGGCGGTTTCCTCCGAACTCATACCCTTTACGTTAAAGGAAAAAAGAGGGGCGTTTTTTCTCGTAAATCCGCCGTAAAGGATAACTCCCTTTATCCTCCTCATTTCATTGTAAGCGTAACTGCAAAGCTGCCATTCGTGCTCGTAAATTGCGGAAAGGGTCTTTTCTCTTACAAATCTCACTCCTTCCCCTAAGGCAATGGCTCCCGCCGTATTGATTGTGCCGCTTTCAAAACGGTCGGGGAGAAATTCGGGCTGCAGGGGATCGGTTGACGCACTGCCGGTGCCGCCTTCTATAATCGTATTAAGACGATATTTTCCGTCGGTTATCATAAGACCTGTGCCCATCGGACCGTATAAGCCCTTGTGACCGGCGGCGCAGATAATATTTATGCCGTCGGAAAGGCTTATGGGAAGCACTCCTGCGCCTTGTGCGGCGTCCAAAATAAAGCATACCCCTCTTTTTTTACAAAGAGCGGCTATTTTTTTATAGGGAAGAATTTTTCCCGTAACATTGCTTGCACTTGTGCATACTACGGCTTTTGTGTTTGGTTTGATAAGCCTGTTGAAATTCATAACGGTTTCCTCGTCGCTTTCCGTAACCCTTGCGGCGGAAAAGCCTGCGCCGTGAGTTTTGGCAAGTGCGGTAAGGGGTCTTAATACGGCGTTGTGCTCCAAATCGCTGCATACAAAATGGCAGCCCTTTTCCGCAATTCCCTTTACGGCGGTGTTGATGGCTTCCGTACAGTTAAGCATAAAGCAGACGTTTTCCGTTTTTGCGCCAAAAAAATCTCCGCACAGCTTTCTCGCCTTATATACCGCCTCCGCCGTTTCCATAGACAGCTTGTGTCCCGCTCTGCCGGGATTTGCGCCGTAATTCACCAGGGCGAAGGAATTTTTGCCTATCACCGAGGGGGGCTTGGGATAGGTGGTAGCCGCATTGTCAAGATAAACCATCGGATCTTCCGTTTTCCTTTTCGCTTTTTATTTTTAAAACGTCGACGCCTATAGTGCCGAGAAGCCTTGAAGCTCTTTCGGGATTGTCCCTTACGGTAACGGCATAGCCGCAGCCCCCCCTGCCGCTGATCTTTTCCGCATTGCAGTGTATATTAAGTCCGTTAAGGTAGCTTTTGCCCCTCATTGCCTCCGTATAATTTTTTACTGTCAAATAATATTTCATTGTATTAGCTCCTTGTCTGAGAGCTTGTGTTCACGGGATTTGCGTATGGGTTTTCGGTCTTTTTTGAGAGTTGGGAAAACCGTCATTCGGGAAATCTACCGAAAACACCTGTACAGCATTTCGGGAACACATACTCCGAGTTTGTAAACACAGATTATTTTACAATACATAATATGCGGGCAAGGCTTATTTTGCTATATTTTTGAATATGCAAAGGGAATATCTGCAATAATATATTTACAGGAAAAAACGGCGATGCGCAAAATATGCTTTAACAGTGGACGGCGGCGGGCTTATGAAAAGCCTCGGCGGCGCAAGTCCCCCTGCGGCTTCGGCGGATCGGCTTTTTCGCAAAAGAACCGACGGATAAGCCGCCGCCTAACGGGACTAAACATGCCAATCAAGGAGTAAATCGGGGAGCTGTCAAGCATTGCATTGAGCCGTATAAAATATATCAGGAGGCATTATGAAAGCAATAATTATGGCGGGAGGAGAGGGCAGCAGACTGCGCCCCTTGACCTGTACCGTGCCCAAGCCATTGGTAAAGCTTTGTGGCAGACCCGTAAGCGAATATATACTTGATCTGCTTTCCGAAAACGGCTGCGACGAGGCAGTGTTTACCTTAAGATATAGGGGTTTTGAAATAGAAAAGCACTTTAAAAGCAGGAAATATAAGGGAATCACCCTTGATTTTTCCTATGAGGATACCCCTTTAGGCACTGCGGGAGCGGTGAAAAGGGCAGCTCTGTCGGCGGGCTTTGACAGGGAGAATGAAATTCTCGTAATAAGCGGCGACGCTATGTGCGATTTTGATTTATCAAGCTTTATCGAATTTCACAGGATAAAAAACGCCGCCGCCTCGATTCTGACCAAATCGGTTGACGATCCCAGGGAATACGGCTGCGTTATATCCTCAAAGGGCTTTGTAACGGGATTTTCCGAAAAACCCTCTTATATGGGAGCGGTAAGCGATATGGCGAATACGGGAATTTACGTTATTTCAAAAAAGGTGCTCGACCTTATTCCCGACGATGTTATGTGGGATTTTTCGAAAAACGTTTTTCCGCAAATGCTAAGGGACAATATCCCCCTTGCCGCCTTTGAGGGAACGGGTTATTGGTGCGACATAGGTGATATACCCTCATATAAGCAGTGTCAGAGAGATATGCTTTTCGGTTTGGTGAAATGCGGTATTGACAATCACTGTACCGAAATAGAAGGAGTTAAAATAAACAAGCCCTGCTATATGGGCGAAAACGTTAAAATCGGCGCAGGAACTGCAATAGACAGCGGCACGGTGATAGAAAGCAATGTGAATATAGGAAAAAACTGCAAGCTGAGAGACTGCATAATAGGCAGCGGCGCATTTCTTTCGGACAAGGTCAAATGCAGCGGCGGCATAATCTGTGAAAACGCCGTTATGGAGCAGGGCTCGGCGGTCTATGAAAATTCCGTTTTGGGCAGCGGCAGCATTATGGGCAGAGACAGCGTTCTCGAACCTAACGTAAAGGTATGGGACAACAAAAAAATTCCCTTTGGCGTTATGCAGAAAAACAATCTTAAATACGGCGTAAATGCCCTTAAGGAAATAGGAGAAGAGGGCATAGAGGGAGAAACCAATTCCGAGATCACTCCAAGCTTTATGACGGTTTTGGGCAGTGCCTGCGAGGCGGTTTTTGAAAACAAGGTCATAGTTTCCTGCGGAACGGGAAATGCTGCGTCCGTGCTTAAAGCCTGCTTTTGTGCGGGCTTTTCGGGAGCGGGAGGAAAGGTCACCGACTGCGGCGTTTCTTCCCTGCCCGCACTTATCCATTTAAGCAGGATAATGAACGCCGAGGGCCTTGTTAATATCGACGTATCGGAAAACAGCCGCATTACCGTATTGAATAAAGGCGGTCTGCCTTTGACAAGGGTACAGGAGAGAAAACTGGAAAGCGGACTGAACAGGGGCGACTACCGAAATGCCTCCTGGGACGGCTTCGGAGAAATAAAAACCTTTAAAAATGCAGCCCTGCTTTATTCCACCGCTTTGGAAGAAGCAAGCAATTTTAACAGCCGCTACAGCATTATCCTTAAATGCAACAACCCCCTAATTTCCGCCGCAGCCGCAGCACCCCTAAAAAAGATAAGCAGCAAAAGAGGCGAGCCTTTAACCGTAAGCGTTAACAGGGAGGGCAACAAAGCCGAGCTTTTTGTAAGTGAGAACGAAAAAGCGGACTATGCCAAGCTTGTAACCATAGCGGCACTGAGCCTTATGGAAAAGGGTCAGGATATAGCGGTGCCTTTGGAGTTTCCCTCGGTTATGGAGGAAGCGGCAAAATCCACAGGTCAAAGGGTCAGGAGATTTTACAAATGCACCAACGACAACAGCGACAGGGAAGCCCGAATACTTGCCGCCAACCAACCCTTCCTGTTTGACGGTCTGATCCTTGCCTTAAACGTACTGCAAATAATAACCGAATCGTATGTGGGCTTGGGACAGTATTTAAAGGCGATTCCCGACTTAAAATCCGAAAACAGATTCTTATGCATTCACTGTCCTCCCCAAAGGATAATAGGAAAATTGGCAAGCGGTCAGAACGAATATTCGGAGGGCGTGATCTTAGGAAAAAACGGAAACCGAGTCCTGCTTCGCTCAAGCCGAAAAGGAGACGGACTGTATATGTATGCGGAAAGCTATTCCCGGGAAACAGCCAAGGCTCTTTGCGACGAGGTGGAAGGAGCAGTTAGGAAGCTTTTGGAGAGGGAGGGGTGAAGGTTCGGGAATGCAGTGTTTTTTGTTTCGAAAATGCTGTGATGATTTTTGGCTGCTTTCGGGGAAGGGGTGCTGATTTGTGCCCGCTCTCAGGAAAGCGGCGCTGATTTGTGCTTGATTTCGGGTATGGGTGCTAATTTATGCCGAATTTTGGGAAAGCTTGTGCGGATTTATGCCCGCTTTCAAGAAAGCGGTGCTGATTTGTGCCGTTTCAGGAAAGTGCTGCTAATTTATGCCCGCTCCCAGGAAAGGGCTGCTAATTATTGCCCGCTCTCAGAAAAGTTGGCGGTAATTAGCTGATTTAAAAAGAATTTCAAAAT
>DNUB01000345.1:0-4004 GCA_003508605.1 Oscillospiraceae bacterium
TCCCCCACTGAAACCCTGAGGGGACCCCGCCCACGGATTTTTCATAAATTCGGGGCACTGCTCCTCATTGAAAATAATTAAGAATTAGTATTAAGCGCATAGCAAGGAATAATACCATACAACCTTTCATAAACATAAAAAGACAAAAAAATGTGCGGCTTATACCAAAGCGTATTCATAAGCATTGGTGCTGTTCTTTTGTGTGAATATGCTCCGTTTTCTGTTAAAAGCCTATCACAGAGGAAGGAATGATTGATAAAATGTCAGAATTTTATCCTGAGGGAGAATTGATAAATACCGAAGACAACAGAAAAGCCACTTTAAACGAGCAAAAGCTGGAGGAAAGCATTTTAAGCGGTAAAATACTTGAAGCCCCCTGTATTGTATGTGACAGCAGTCATAATCTTATTGTGGATTTCGGCTTTATAAAAGGAATTATTCCCCGTATTGAAGGTGCGATAGGCATTGACGACGGTTCCACCCGCGATATTGCGCTTATATCTCGAGTCAATAAGGCTGTATGCTTTAAAATTACCGCCTTTGCAAAAAACGAATACGGTAAAAAAATAGCCGTATTAAGCCGCAGAAAGGCACAGCAGGAATGCTATGAAAAATATATTTCAAAGCTTTCTCCGGGGGATATAATTGGCGCAAAGGTAACTCATCTGGAACAGTTCGGCAGCTTTGTGGATGTAGGCTGCGGTATTCCCTCGCTTATCCCCATAGATTCCATATCCGTATCAAGAATTAACCACCCCTCTAACCGTATGTCGGTGGGACAGCATATCAAGGCGGTTGTGAAAAGCCTTGAAGACGGAAAAATATCCCTATCCCACAAGGAGCTTTTGGGTACATGGAAAGAAAATGCGGCTAATTTTAACGTGGGAGAAACGGTAACGGGGTATATCAGAAGCATTGAGGATTACGGAATTTTTGTGGAATTAACGCCAAATTTGGCAGGTCTGGCGGAATTAAGGGACAACATACATATAAACCAATACGCCAGCGTTTTTATTAAAGCAATTATTCCCGAAAAAATGAAGGTAAAGCTTGTTATCGTGGATACCTTTGAAAAGGGGTACTCATCTCCCGACTTTAAATATTACATAGACAGCGGGCATATTGACAGCTGGGTTTATTCCGCAGAAGAATCGGATAAAATCATTAAAACTGTTTTTTAGGAATCACAGTTGTGACGTGCTGCCGATTTTTATGAGAACAGGTTCTTAATCTTTTTCCGATACTCCTCCGCAGCCTTTTCAAGCTTATTATCGCCGAATTTATAATAAACCGTATCCTTTAACTCATCAGGTAAATACTGCTGTTCAACATAATGATTTGGATAATCATGAGGATAAAGGTAATGCTGACCCTTAACCCTTGCCCCCTCTCCGTCATAATGAACGTTTTGCAGCTGTCTCGGAAAATCGCCGGTAATTCCCTTTTGCACATCGGCGATAGCGGCGTTTATGGCATTGTATGCGCTGTTGGATTTTGGAGCAGTTGCAAGCAGCACCACCGCTTCAGCCAACGGTATTCGTGCTTCGGGAATGCCGAGCTGCAAAGCGGCGTCTACACATGCCTTTGCCACCACAATACCGTTAGGGTATGCAAGACCGACGTCCTCCGACGCAATAACCAAAAGCCTTCTGCATATCGAAGGCAGATCTCCGGCTTCAAGCAGTCTTGCCATATAGTGAAGTGCTGCATTTTCATCTGAGCCTCTGATAGATTTTTGAAAAGCTGAAAGCAAATCAAAGTGCTGATCGCCGTCACGGTCATAACGCATATTGCTGCGCTGCGCAAGTTCCTTAGCCAACTCGCAGGTTATTTTATTATCATTTGCGGCAAGGAGACACAGCTCTACAGTATTAAGGGATTTTCTTACATCTCCGCCGCAGCCCTTGGCTATCTGTTCAAAAACTCCCTCCTCAATGGTAAATTTTTTATTTGACTGCTCCGCTGCAAGCTTAAAGCCTCTTTCCACCGCCGGTATTATTTCATCGGGCAGCAATGCTTTAAATTCAAAGACCGTGCATCTCGATAAAATAGCGTTATATACATAGAAAAACGGGTTTTCCGTAGTGGAGGCAATTAAGGTAATATCTCCGTTTTCAATATATTCCAATAAGCTTTGCTGCTGTTTTTTGTTCAGATACTGGATTTCGTCAAGATAAAGCAATATTCCGTTTACGGCGGAAAATGTATTTCTTGAAGCTATAATATCCTTAATATCGGAGGTGGAGGCGGACGTGCCGTTAAGCTTATGAAGCTCCATACTGCTCTTTTCGGCAATAATGTTTGCAACTGTGGTTTTTCCCACACCCGAGGGACCGTAGAAAATCATATTGGGAATATGTCCGCTCTCAATTATATTTTTTAAAGGTCTTCCCTCTCCCAGGATATGAGCCTGTCCGAAAACCTCGTTTAATTCCGAGGGGCGAATTTTATCTGCTAATGGCATATAGTTTACCTTTTCTGTTTAAGCAATATCGCATATCTACTATCATAAACTGCGTTTTTGCCGTATTTTGCCGTATTTATTTGTCATAACAACCCCGCCACAGTTATGTGACGGGTTAAAAACGGTTTGTGCATCTGTCAATTAAAAATTTTCCGCACTTTTAACATTGTACTTTTTTAAAAGGGACTTGATTTTCATATGCGGATCAATTACCTTGCTGGTGGAGATATCGTGATTTACCGCAGCGATAAGATAAGCGATATACTTAGATACATCCACCTCCCTAAACCACTCTCTTGAAAGCAAATCGGGAGTTCTGTAGGTAAGGTTGGTGCCGAACACATAATCGATCATTCCCTCTTTATACGCCTCGTCAAACTTCGCAAGTCCGTTGGTAAAAATCGGGTATGTAGCATATGCGATTATCCTCTTAGCCTTGCGCTTTTTCAATTCGTAAGCAATATCCAGCATTGAATCACCGGAGGAAATTATGTCGTCGGAAATAAACACGGTTTTTCCCTCTACGGAGTTTCCTAAATATTCATGAGCAACAATAGGGTTGCGTCCGTTTACAATAATAGAATAATCACGGCGTTTATAGAACATTCCCATCTGAACGCCCAATACGGAAGCGTAGTACATATTGCGGTTTAATGCGCCTTCGTCGGGGCTTACCACCATAAAGTTGTCGGGGGAAACATCCAAATCCTTTATTTCACGGAACATAGCCTTCAGCACCTGATAGGAGGGCATTACATTGTCAAAGCCCATAAGAGGAACCGCATTGCATACTCTTGCGTCATGCGCATCAAAGGTTATGATATTGGATACTCCCATAGCCTGCAGCTCCTGCAGCATAACAGCGCAGTCCAAAGATTCTCGGTAGTTTCTCCTGTGCTGTCTTCCGCCGTATAGAATGGGCATTATTACGCTTATGCGGTGAGCTTTTCCGCCCATAGCCTGAATTATGCGCTTTAAATCCTGAAAATGATCATCAGGCGACATATAGTTTTCTTTTCCGAACATTTTATATGTGCAGCTGTAATTCCCCACATCAACAATTATAAAAATATCGTCGCCTCGGATAGATGTTTTTATAAGTCCCTTGCCGTCTCCCGATGAAAATCTGGGGCATTCCGTATTTACCAGATAAGAATCCTCAGCATAAGGAGTGTTTGCCGACCACTTAACCAGATAACCGTTGATTTTCGACCCTAATTCCTTTGCTCCGTCAGTGGCAATAATGCCTAAAGGAGCGACCTGCTGCTTTGAATTAAGAACAATGGTGCTTGCTTTTTCCGTTACTTCTCTTTCCGCCATTTTTGGTTTTCCTTTCGAATAAGAGTTATGCTTCGTACAAAGGGTATTTTGAACAGATGCCGTTCACAATCTCCTTTGCTTTTTCCCTGTTTGCTTCAAAATCGGAAGCGGTAAGATAAATGCTTTCGCCAATTCGGATCATATCCTCTTCCCGAAGTCCTCTTGTGGTTACAGCGGCAGTTCCTATTCTTATTCCGCTGGTAACAAAGGGCTTTTCGGG
>DNUB01000345.1:4247-4551 GCA_003508605.1 Oscillospiraceae bacterium
GCTGGTAACAAAGGGCTTTTCGGGATCGTTGGGTATTGCATTTTTATTTACGGTGATATAAACGTCGTCAAGACGCTTTTCAAGCTCCTTTCCCGTAACGTTAAAGGGACGGAGATCTACAAGCATTAAGTGGTTGTCCGTGCCGCCTGTTACTAAACGGAAGCCTCTTTTTATAAGCTCCTCCGCCAAAGCTTGGCAGTTTTTGATAATCTGCTTTCCGTACTCCTTAAAGGAAGGCTCAAGAGCCTCTTTAAAGCAAACAGCCTTAGCGGCAATTATATGCATAAGAGGACCGCCCTGTGTA
>DNUB01000251.1 GCA_003508605.1 Oscillospiraceae bacterium
CGGCGTCAGCTTGTCGAAAAACAAACAGTTCTCAGGGTTTTTCGACAAGCTGACCGCCTGCTTCTTAAGAGGGAAGCAGGCGGTTATCTTATTTTCTGCAATATATCTTAGCCAAATCGGAAAGCCATTCCGCAGATTTTTCACTGATCTGCTTAGGCAGTGCTCTCCACTTCCAATTTCCCCCAAGCACCGAGGGGGTGTTCATTCGGGCGTTGGATTTCAGCCCGAGCACGTCCTGAAGCGGTACAATAACAAGCTCGGAAGGAGAAGCGTACAGCGTTTTTATTGCCGCCTTATTAAGAGGTGCGAAAAAGCAGCCTGCACGGCAGTACTTTTTTGCGACGGCTGCGGCAGCCTTGTTTTCCTTTGCCCAGCCCATAAGGGTATCGTTATCGTGAGTGCCGGTATAAGCCACCGAATTGGGAACGTAATTGTGGGGCAGATGATCGTTGTCCTCGTTTTTGGGATTAAATCCGAACTGCATTACCCTCATTCCGGGAAAGCCCGTATCCTTTAAAAGCTGCTTTACGCTGTCGAAAACCTCGCCCAAATCCTCGGCGATAATATTGGGCTCGCCGAGCTGCTTTTTTACCCGGTTCCAAAAGTCCATTCCGGGTCCCTGCATCCACTTCCCGTTTACCGCCGTTGCGTCGGCGGCGGGGATCGAGCAATAGGTGTCAAAGGCTCTGAAATGATCTATGCGCAGTACGTCGTACATATCAAGAGACTTTTTCAGTCTTTCCGTCCACCATACGTAATTTTCCTTTTTCATGGCGTACCAGTCGTAGAGAGGATTTCCCCAAAGCTGCCCCGTAGCGGAAAAATAATCCGGGGGAACTCCCGCCACCGCCGAAGGAACTCCGGGACTTTGCAGCTGAAAAATATCCGGGTGCGCCCATACGTCCGCACTGTCTCTTGCCACGTAAAAGGGCATATCGCCTATGATTTGTATGCCGTTTCGGTTGCAGTAGCGGCGCAGTCTGATCAGCTGATTATAGAAAACATACTGAACGAACTTCCAAAAGCCCGTTCTGTCCACATGCTGCTCGGCTGCCTTCCCCATAGCCTCGGGATCGCGGTTGCACAGCTTTTTGTCCCACTCCCAGAAGGGACGGTTTCCGTTAGCCTCCTTTACCGACATAAAAAGGGCGTAATCCTCAAGCCACATTGCCTCGTCCTTTACAAAGGAAAGATAGCCCACGTCCTCGTTAAAGCGGGTATAAGCCTCGCTCAGCAGAGCCATTTTCGTGCGGGTGACCTTTTCAAAATCCACAAAGGAGGGATCTGCGCCGTAATCGGCGGCGGCACAGCTTTCCTTGGTGATAAGTCCCTGCCGCACCAAATCGTCCAAATCTATAAGCAGCGGGTTTCCCGCAAAGGCGGAAAAGGACTGATAGGGACTGTCTCCGTAGCCGGTGGGACCTAAGGGCAGCACCTGCCAATAGCTTTGTCCCGCACTTTTAAGCCAGTCGGCAAACCTCTCCGCTTCGTTTCCGAAGGTGCCTATTCCGTAAGGGGAGGGCAGGCTTGTAATGTGCATAAGAATACCGCAGCTTCTCATAGGCTTCCTTTCTGCGCCGAAATTGTTTTTGATTGTACGGAATGATTTCGGCAATATCTTACTGATTGTTGCATTTACCGCTTTTATTATATATCTTTTTCGGAGATATGTCAATCTTTGGGGAGCGGTTATCTTTCCGTTTGTTTTTTCTAAAAAACAAAACCCTCGCTAAGCGAGGGTTTTGTTTAAGTAAAAAGCAAGCTGCTTACTTAATTAAGAAATTGTTACGTTGATAGTGTATGTTGTGGTTAAACCATACTGAGTAACATCAATCGCAATAGCACCGGTACCGGCATTTCCGCTAAATACAATTTTACCTGCAGCGTTCTTGCTTAATTCACCGGAAGCAGTAATGGTGCTTGTAGCACCGGCAGGAACGTTAACAGCTATTGTCCAAGGACCGTCAGCAGTAGTTGCAGTAAGATTGTAGGTTAATGTATCGGCAGCAAAACCGGTAATAGATGTACCGTCGATCTTAATGTCAGTAGCCTTAGGAGCTTCGGGAGCCTTGTTGGCAACAGGATCGATAACGAAGGTAACCTTTGTGTCAAACTTATCCTTAATTTCTGTCCAAGCCTTTGTAGGAGCAGTGGAAGCCTGACCGGAAATTCTCAGCTGTCCCTTTACGCCGTTGGTGGTGTCGCCGCCTGCAACATAGAGAACCTTCTGAGAGGTTTCCTTAGCGGTCAAAGCCATCATGCTTGATGCATTGGTTGCGCTTGCGGGGGTCTTAGCCTTTGCAGCGTCATAGCCGGCTGACCAAACAGCGTCGTCTGCCTTGCCTTCAACGAACATAAAGATCGTATTGGACTTATCAGCGTCAACGTCCTTCATAGGAGCGGTAGCAACCTTAATGTCCTTGCTTGCCGTGTAGCCCGTTACAGTGAATGTACCCTTTGTCTTAACGGTAGTGTCGTCATTCAGTATAGGAGCCTTATAGGTAGCTGTAATCTGACGTCCCTGTGCGTCTGCAAAGGTTTTGCCGTCAGCACTCATAAGAATGTTTTCAAGATCGCTGTTAGCAATAGTGGACTTGTTGCTGGGAGCGTTAAACTTAGTAGCGTCATTGATGTCCGAGCCAACCGCAGTCATTCCCGTGATATCAACAATGGTGTAGGTTTGGAGCATGCCCTTTACGCCTACTGTGATAGCGCATCCGGATTTGTTGGTAACCTCCATTTCGGGGCTGAGAACGGTGTCAAAGGACTTGTCACCGCTTTCGGTGGTGATTTCGATTCTGTAGGGGTTAACCATTACGGCAGCGCTTGTAGGAAGGGAAACATCCAATGTGGGCTGCTTAACGTCAGAATCTACGTTCAACTCGAAAGATCCGCCGGCAGTAATATCGGTATTTACTGCTGTGTCAATGGTGTCAGCTGCAGCGTTAGCACCGACAGCCGTAGCAGAAACAGATAATGCGGCTGCTAACATAACAGCTAAGATTTGTCTTCTTTTCATTACTTAATCCTCCATGTTTAAATAATTTTATCCTGTAAATTATTCCTTCACAACAAGAGTGATCTGCACGCTGGTTTGAGCATGAATGGTAGCATGATCGCTCTCTACTTGTGTCAGAACAAGAACAGCCTCATATTGTCCGGGACTTAAAAAATATTCCGATTCAAAGTGGTCAATACCGGATCCCGGAGGTATCAAGCCCGTGATAAAAATCCGTTGGCTTAGTGAGTCGTCAAGATACATATCATAATATACATCGTATGTATTTTCGGGCGAATTTCCGAAATAGCAGTCAAAATTTGTTCCGTCCTCGCTTTCTGCCCAGTTATTGAAATTAAGAGATATATATCCGTCCTTTACCTTATTTACGGCTTTGTCGTATTCCTCCTGAAGATTGTCTTTGTCAACAACTATCACCCCCGGTTCGTACTTTATCTTGCCGTCGATGAGATTGTTG
>DNUB01000296.1 GCA_003508605.1 Oscillospiraceae bacterium
TTGCTTGCCGCAAAAGGCGGGGGACATCGGATTTTGATTACACAAAACTCGGTCAGAGCCTTGCCCCGACCGAGTTCGGATAAAAAATTCGGTTTTATGCCTGAAATTTTCAGAAAAACGTAAATTCGCCCACCAAAGCATGGTAATGATCCCACATAAACGCCGCCGCCAAAATAATGTTAAATGCGGTACAGCCAAAAAGATAAGCAAGCCTTGTTTTCCTCTTGTTCAGCAGAGTAGCGGTAAGAAATCCCGTCCAGATGCACGAAGCCATTACCGCAATAAGAATAGTCCACACCGCTATCACAAAGGTAAAGTCCGTTTTTAAAACAAGCACGCAAAAGGGCTTAGCCATAGAGTTTACGGCAGGCAAAAGCATAACGGGCAGAGTCGCCACCGCCCATTTTTTTCTTTTGGACTTAAGCAGTGCCATTACTATAATAAACAGTAATGCGGTTATAATAATACTTTCTCCTACCATTGCCCTTCTCCTGACTTGTGTTTTAATTACAGCCCTGCGCCGTTCAAGAACAAACTCTCATATGCGGCGCTGTGTCAAGCCAGCTTTCCCTCTGCAACGGATTTAGCCTTGCCGTTGTCGGAAAGGGCGATATAAACCGCATAATTTCCCTTGGTAAAGATAACCGCACCCTCCAGCTTGTACATTTCGTCGGGGGTGTACGTGGCGAACAGCTCCTTTTGCTTATCCAAATGAGAGCTTAAGGCAGCCTTGGCATTATTTGCGGCGTCGGGTGAATTGCACTTAATAACCGCAATTTCATCGGGAAGGGCACCCGAACCGCAAAGAGCAAAGGCGGCGTCCTCAACGGTGCTTAAATCCAATCCGCTGTAATAATTTTCCAATTCGCCCTTTCCCTTTTCAACGGAGGAATTGATGGGAACCTCCGCCAAAACAGCCTTCACGACCTCGGAAGCCGCCACATTTACGGTATCTCCGCTCTGCTTTGTTCCTTCGCCCTGCTGCTCCGTTTTGCCGCACCCCGTAAGAAGAATTACGGGTATTAACAAAACCGATATGAAATTTCTGATCTTCATTTTTTGTCGTCCTTTCCTTGAGGTTTATTCTTTTATTTACTGAACCGCTTTCTGAGCTGCGCTTAAAAGTATCTTATAAGTGTTGCCCTTAAAATGCAGTCCGTCCTCCTCCGCATATTTTTCCGAGAAATAGCCGTCGCCGTCCAAAAGCAGGGAGCATATATCCACATAGGTATAACCGCCTTGTGTGCACAGAGACTTAACAGCATTGTTATAGTCGTTTACCTTAGCCATAGTTTCATTTCCCTCGGCGTCATGCGCCTTGGTGACGGGAGGAAGGGAAATGATGCAAATCTTGGCGGTGGGGCAGGCGGTTTCAAGCTTTTCGATAAGCTCTGCCATTTTAGTCGCCATATGACCCGCATCTAAAAATGCTAAGCCGTTGGAACCCAGCATAATGTAAATACGCTTCGGGTTCATGGTCTGCGCCTTCTGAATGCAGGTAACTCCGTCGATCTCCTTTGTGGCGGC
Organism: Oscillospiraceae bacterium; assembly: GCA_003508605.1. Taxonomy (GTDB): domain Bacteria; phylum Bacillota; class Clostridia; order Oscillospirales; family Ruminococcaceae; genus Ruminiclostridium_E. The sequence goes on from DNUB01000296.1 coordinate 1,528, forward strand.
TGATTCCGGGTTAAGTCCTACCTCGGCAAAAACGTTGTTTTTATCCAAAAAGCTGTATAAATAAAGCCCTGTGGAAATACTGTCGCCGATAAACAAATCGTTTTGGAAGAAGGCGGGATCGTAAGTATCGGAAATAACCGGATCTCCCGCCTCGGTTTCCGCTTCCGTTGAAGCGTCGGTAGCGGGCGGCTCGCTTTGCGCCTCGGTAGACTGCGTCTTATCGGTAATATTTGTTTCTCCTGCGGTTATTTCGGGAGCGGTGGTGACTTCTCCCCTTTGATTTCCCGCATCGTCCTTTATATGAAGGTAAATAAGTACAATAAGCAAAATTATAATGCCCACTATAACTATATTCAATGCTACTATCGATATGGACAGTCCGCTGATTTTCTTTTTCTTCGCCAATGGTACTGCTCCTTTTCAGTAATAATTTTCCTTATATATTATACACATTTACGACTGCTAAGTCAATACGGGATTTTGTTTTTAAGAACTTTTTAAGAAATCGGGTGCTTTCAATTTTGAAAGCAGGCGATAGTTTTTCCCCTCAAACGTACTGCCGATTTTATTGTCCCGGTACTCTTCCCGCATTTTTATCCAGCCTCCGTATCAGCTTTACCAAAGGCAGAATTAAAAATCCTGCGAAAAAATTCCCCGCCGCCTGAATCACGTCAAAGGAAAACCCCGCAGCGATCCATGCCAGCATTTGCTTAAAATTCAGCCCGAACAGCAAAGCCTGAGCGGGAGCGTACAGCACTCCAAACGCCAGACCGTGGAGTCCGCAGACCGCAGGATAAACAAAAGCCGCAGCTTTATCGGGTATTCTTTTCGGCAAAAGCATGGTTACTCCCCAAAGAACCGCCCAAATATAAAGGTAAGGAAGCCACCACAGAGCAAAGCCCGAAAAAAGTCCGTTTAAAAATACATAAACGTAAACAGGTATAAGACCCTTAGCCCGATACGCAAGAGTATAGGTCATCGTAAGCATTCCGAGCAGGTGAATGTTGGGTGCCCACTCCATTATTACCTTGGAGCCGTACATCAAAGCCCCCAAAACCGCAAATATAACCAGCTCAAAGGGGCTTAAAAAAGGCTTAGCCCTTTGTGTAGACAAGCTCATAATTTTCACCGTCGGCTATGACAGTACTGTCCGCTCCCGTGGTCAGCATTTCGCCGTCCTTGGAAATTGCCCACCATGACCGATCCTTGTCATAGTCGGCCGAAATTCCGTTTACCGACTTTATAAATAAGCCGTATTCGCTTTCATCGCCTGCAGCAAGATCGTTTTCCAAAAGTGCGCCGCCTAAATGTTCATTGTTTGTGTGAATCGTGATCGTTACTGCCTTTTCCCCTGCCATAACCTTGACCTTAACGGTAATACTTCCCTGACCTACCTCGGTATCCTCGGTATATTTGGCATTTGCCCAAAGCCCGTTTGCACTTTCGCCCTGAGCCGTGGCAGAGGCTTCCTCACCGCCGCTTGTTCCCTCGTCGTCCTTTGGCTGCTCCTCCGAACCTGTTCCTTCGGTAGCCTTTGCCGCTTCGGTAACTGCCGTGCCGCTTTCCTGCGGAGTTACCGTACCTGTACCGCCCTCATTGGAACAGGCGGAGACAATTACCGCTGCCGCTGCAATAAGCAGTGACAGCATCAGCTTCTTAAATAAGCCCTTCATTTGTTTTTCCTTCTTTCTGTTATTTTTTAACAAAAAGAATAAAGCAGTAAAGCCGCTTCTCATAAACTTTAAGACAAATAACCGTATCACTCGCCTTAAAGTTTAATTTTGCCCAAGCTCTTTACTGCGGCTCACAGTATGGCAGGCATCCCGACTTATGGCGTTTTGTCTCTCGGTAAATTTATACTCCCTGTAAATACCGTTAGAGTGCCAAATACGGTAATGGCTGTTGCTATGGATTTTCACCATATTCCCCTGCCGCCTCCCATATCATCGGGTGATATGCTCAGCAAGTGAAATTTCAGATATACCGTGTTCATTCGTTTTGCAAAAGCTATAATATCACCTTTATTATTATATGTCAACATTGATACAGCCGATATTTTATTGACACGGAGCATTTTTTTGTATATAATTACTGATATGCAGATATGAAACAAGGGGCGGTTACAAATATGAACGATTCTCTTGAAATAAAAGAAATCAACCTAAGGGAAGCCTTCAGATATATGGGGTACAAGGGCGGGGAAATAAATCAAGGGATACTTGATTTGACCGATCAATGCGAAAAAGCCTTGTTAAAAGCAATAAAACCCCGTATGGTGTACAGGGTTTTTGATATTATGAACACTCACGAGGGAGTCGAAGTAAAAAATACCCCTCTGATATTTAGGGGAAAGGATATAAAAGCCCACCTTGAAAACTGCGGCAGGGCAATTTTAATGTGCGTTACCCTATCCGCCGAAGCGGACAGGCTTATAAGAAGCTATGAAGCCGAGAGCATGGAAAAAGCCTTTATCACGGATACCCTTGCCTCTGCAGCGGTAGAGCAGGCTTGTGAAAAAGCGGAGGAGATCATTAAGAAGCAGGTGGGGGACTATAGCTATACATGGCGGTTTTCCCCGGGCTACGGAGATTTTCCCCTTGAAGTGCAGAAGGATTTTCTTAATGTGACGGAGGCGGCAAAAAGAATAGGTCTTAATATTACGGACAGCCTGATTCTGATTCCGAGAAAATCCGTAACGGCAGTAATGGGGATATCGGAAGAACCCATACCCCCCAAAAGGCGGGGCTGTATATGCTGTAATATGAGGGACAAATGCCAATACAGAAAGGACGGAAATCACTGTGGATTTTAAAAGCCTGTTAAAAAAAGAATTTGTAAGCCTTGACGGAGCTATGGGGACTATGCTTCAGGCAAGGGGCTTAAAACCCGGAGAAGCTCCCGAGCTGCTTAATACAGAAAACCCCAAAATCCTGACGGAAATCCATAAAGAGTATATTGAAGCGGGGGCGGATATAATTTATGCCAACACCTTCGGCGCAAACAGATATAAATTAAAGGGCAGCGGATATTCGGCTGAAGAAATAATCAAGGCAGGCGTCAAAAACGCCAAAAAAGCCTGCGAGGGAACCGATACCCTTACGGCTCTGGATATAGGACCCATAGGACAGCTTCTTGAACCCACCGGCTCCCTTACCTTCGAGGAAGCCTACGATATTTACAAGGAAGAAATTTTGGCAGGCGGGGACTGCGATATTATCGTTCTTGAAACCATGACCGACCTTTATGAGCTTAAGGCTGCGGTTCTGGCGGCAAAGGAAAATTCGGATAAGCCCGTTATCTGCACCATGACCTTCGAGAAAAATATGAGAACCTTTACCGGCTGCTGCATAAGCTCAATGGCCCTTACCTTACAGGGACTGGGCGTCGACGCAATAGGCATAAACTGCTCCTTGGGACCGAGGGAGCTGTACCCTGTTGCAAAGGAGCTGTGCAGGTGGACAAATATCCCTGTGGCGGTAAAGCCCAACGCAGGACTTCCCGACCCTGTAACCGACGCCTATAATATTACGGCAAGGGAATTTGCCGAGCTTATGGAAAAGCTGGTTCCCTTGGGGGTAAAGCTTTTCGGCGGCTGCTGCGGCACTACGCCCGAATTTATAAGGGAAACGAACAAGGCGTTAAAGGGAAAGAAATATGTTAATATCCCTCATTCCATACCCGCAGCCTGCTGTACACCCGCAAAAACCGTTATTATAGACCGCCCCCGCATAATCGGCGAAAGGATTAACCCTACGGGGAAAAAGCGTTTTAAGGAGGCTCTTCTTGCCGGCGATACTGACTATATTTTAGGTCAGGCTATCGAGCAGGTTAAGGGCGGCGCAGATATACTTGACATAAATGTGGGACTTCCGGGAATTGACGAAAAGGAAATGATGATAAAAGCGGTCAAGGCTGTGCAGGGGATTGCGGACGTGCCCCTGCAGCTCGATTCCACCGTTCCCGAGGTTCTGGAAGGCGCACTGCGCATTTATAACGGAAAGGCTGTCGTAAACTCCGTAAACGGCGAGGAAAAATCCTTGCAGACGGTGCTGCCGCTGGTAAAAAAATACGGTGCGGCAGTAGTGGGCTTGTGCCTTGACGAAAACGGAATACCCAAAACGGCGGAGGGCAGATTTAATATAGCCCGTAAAATATTGGACAGGGCTCTTGCAATCGGAATAAGAAAAGAGGACGTATATATAGACTGCCTTACCCTTACCGTTTCGGCGGAGCAGGAAGCGGCAGGGGAGACGCTTAACGCCCTTGAAAGAGTAAAAAAGGAGCTTGGGCTTAAAACGGTTTTAGGCGTTTCCAATATAAGCTTCGGACTTCCCGACAGAATAAGGATAAACAGCGTTTTCCTCACAATGGCTCTGACAAAGGGACTTGACCTGCCCATAATCAACCCCAATGCCGAAAGTATGGTGTCCGCCGTAAGAGCCTATAACGTGCTGGCGGGACACGACCTAAACTCTGCAAAATATATAGCGGCCTACGGACAAGGCGGCGTTTCGGCGGAAACAAAAGCCGATGCGCAAAAGGGAGACACGGATTTATCCTATGCCCTTGAAAACGGTTTAAAAAGCGATGGGGCAAGGATTACGTCGGAGCTGCTTAAAACCTCCGACCCTATGACTGTGATAAACGATATTCTTATTCCCGCCCTCGATAAAACGGGCAGTGAATTTGAAAAAGGAAAAATTTTCCTGCCCCAGCTTATTTTAACCGCCTCGGCAGCGCAAAGCTGCTTTGAGGTAATAAAGGACTTCTATGCCCAAAGGGGCGAAAAGTCCGTATCAAAGGGAAAAATAATTCTTGCAACGGTAAAGGGCGATATTCACGATATAGGTAAAAATATCGTCAGGGTTCTTTTGGAAAATTACGGCTACGAGGTAATAGATTTAGGCAAAGACGTTGACTGTATGAGGGTCGTAAGCTGCGCCACAGAAAACAACGTTCATCTTATAGGCTTATCCGCTCTTATGACCACCACCCTGGCGAGCATGGAAAACACCGTAAGGCTTTTGCACGAGCATAATGTGGACTGCAAGGTAATGGTTGGCGGCGCAGTGCTTACCCCCGAATATGCAAGGCAGATAGGGGCGGACTATTACGCAAGGGACGCTAAGGAATCCTGCGATATAGCAAAAAAAGTGTTTGAAGAATTTTATCCTCAGGGCTAAAACTCTATACCGAAAGTAAAAGCTTTAATAAAATTAACGAAAGGACAATAAGTATGGAAAAATATCTTGACAAGTCGCTTACACCTTTGGAAAGAGCCGAGGATTTAACAGACAAAATGACCGTGGAGGAGCAGGCAAGTCAGCTGAGATATGACGCACCCTCGATAAAAAGGCTGAATATCCCCGCATATAACTGGTGGAACGAGGGACTGCACGGACTTGCCCGTTCGGGAGTTGCCACGGTGTTCCCTCAGGCAATAGGACTTGCCGCCATGTTCGACGAGGGTATGGTGGAAAAGGCAGGCGAAATAGTATCCCTTGAAGCAAGGGCAAAGTATAACGCTTACGTCCGCCATGAGGACAGGGACATTTACAAGGGGCTTACTATCTGGTCGCCCAATGTGAATATATTCAGAGACCCTCGCTGGGGCAGAGGACAGGAAACCTTCGGGGAAGACCCGTTTCTTACCGCCCAAAACGGAAAGGCTTACGTAAGGGGACTTCAGGGGGATGGCGTACATTTGAGAACCGCCGCCTGCGCCAAGCATTTTGCGGCGCACAGCGGACCGGAGGATATCCGCCACAGCTTTGACGCAGAGGTTTCTTTAAAGGATTTGGAGGAAACCTACCTTTACGCCTTTGAGGAGCTTGTTAAGGACGCTAAGACCGAGGGAATAATGGGAGCGTATAACCGCTTAAACGGCGAACCCTCCTGCGCCAGTGCCTTTCTTATGGAAAAGCTTAAGCAGTGGGGCTTTGATGGCTATTTCGTTTCCGACTGCTGGGCCATAAACGATTTTCATCAGCACCACCTTGTTACCGCCAACGCCGTGGAATCCGCCGCCTTGGCGTTAAAGGCGGGCTGCGACGTAAACTGCGGCTGCTGCTATCAGAACCTGCTTGCCGCCCTTGAGCAGGGGCTTGTTTCAAGGGAGGATATAAGAAACGCCTGTGTTCACCTTATGAGAACACGAATAAGATTGGGTATGCTTGACGGTGAAACGGAATACGATAATATCCCCTACACCCTGGTTTCCTGTAAGGAGCATAAGGCGGCGGCATTAAGCTGTGCGGAAAGGTCCGTTGTCTTGCTCAAAAATAACGGGATTCTGCCATTAAAAGAAGAAAAAATAAACACCTTGGCGGTGATAGGTCCCAACAGCAGAAGCATTGCCGCCCTTGAGGGAAACTACTGCGGCACTGCCGACAGGTACGTAACGTTTCTCGAGGGCATTCAGAACCGTTTCGGGGGCAGAGTCATCTATGCCGAGGGCTGCCACCTTTATAAGGACAGATGCTCGACCCTGGCTATGGCGGGGGACAGGCTGGCGGAAGCCCTGACCGCTGCGGAAAATTCCGACGCCGTAATACTTTGCTTGGGTCTGGACCCCACCCTGGAAGGAGAAGAGGGAGATACAAGCAACGAGTTTTCCTCGGGAGACAAAAAGGATCTGCGGCTGCCCGAAAGCCAGCGGCTGCTTGCGGAAAAAATCATAGGCACGGGAAAGCCCGTTATAATGGTCTGCGCATCGGGAAGTGCCATAAATACGGGCTTTGATCCCGACGCTCTTTTGCAGGTATGGTATCCCGGCTCCGAGGGCGGCACAGCCTTGGCGGAAATTCTGTTCGGAGACGTTTCCCCCTCGGGAAAACTGCCGGTTACCTTTTACGAAAGCTCCGACCTGCTGCCCGATTTCACGGATTATTCCATGAAAAACAGAACCTACCGCTATGCCGAAAACAATGTTCTGTTCCCCTTCGGCTACGGTCTTACCTATTCAAGGGTTATTTGCGGCAAGCCGGAATACGACGGCGAAAAAGCTATTGTTTCCGCCGAAAATATCGGCACGGTCGACACCGAGGACGTGATTCAGCTTTATATTAAAGATTACAGTGAAAATGCCGTGCCGAATTTCAGCCTTTGCGGATATAAGAGAATAAGGCTTCGTGCGGGAGAAACCGCCCGGGTTGAAATCCCCATATCGGAAAAAGCCTTTACCGCCGTGGACGAAAAGGGTGTAAGGAAAAAATACGGAAACAGGTTTACCCTTTATGCCGGAACTCATCAGCCCGACACATTAAGCAATGAGCTTTGCGGAAACCCCTGCCTGTTTTTGAATATTGAAAAATAATAAACCAAATCCAAATAACCGGAGGAAAAAATGAACGACAAGGAAATGAAAATACAGCGATACCGTGAGGAAAATAAAACCGTTAAATACGGTCAAACCGTTTTTACAGGTTCGTCGCTTATGGAAATGTTCCCGATTAACAAGCTTTTAGCAGAACATAACGACAGCACAACGATTTATAATCGCGGAATAGGCGGATTCGTGTCACATGAACTGCTTAATGTTGTTGATGTATGCGTGACAGATTTAAAACCGTCAAAGGTCTTTATAAACATTGGTACCAATGATCTTAGTGACAGCCGTATTTCAATTTCGGAGCTTATGAAAAACTATGATAAAATAATTTCCGAAATAGAATCAAGACTGCCTGAAACAAAAATCTATCTTATGGCGTATTATCCCGTAAATTATGAGGCGGCCGCCCAAAATATGCAGGAGTGTCTTAAAATACGCAATAACGAAAAGATACGCACTGCCAATGCCGAGGTGAAAAAGCTTGCCGAAAAACACCGTCAGCGGTACATTGATATAAATCAAAATCTTATGGACGATTACGGCAGACTCAAAGCCGAATACACCATAGAAGGCCTGCACATAAACGAAGATGGTTACAGAGCGATTTATGATGATATAATGGCTTATGTAAAGGAATCGGTTAATGTTTAATACCAAAGCGTGTTCACATAAGGCTCGCACGTATATTTTCGGCAAATTTTGCCTTGCAGGCAGTAAAAATATACTTGAAACCATTGTGAGGTTCTTCCTATAATAATGATTCATGTTTGAAATGCAAATGGAGTACTTAATTGTTGCCCAAAAAGCTTTTTATATACATCAATAAAGAAGGGATTGTTTAAAATTTGAAAATAATTTCTGTTGCAGCGGTTACCGCCGGCGGAAAAACAACTGTTGTCGATGAATTGAAGAAACGATTGCGGAACTCACAATCTTTGCATTTTGATAATTATACTTTTGAGGGTGAGGTCGACGACTTTTTTCAATGGGCACTTGACGGGGCAAATTACCATGTTTGGAATTTAACTCCCTTGGAAAATGATATTTTAAAGATCAAATCTGCGGGAATGTGCGATTACTTGATACTTGACTATCCTTTTGCTTATTGCCATGATACAATTAAACCGTATATCGATACAGCTTTTTTTATTGACACTCCGCTTGACATAGCTTTAGCGAGACACATCCTGAGAGACATGAGCGACGCCACAGCGGACGAGATACGACATGATCTGGAAATGTATGTAAAATACGCCCGAATAGCCTATACTCAAATGCAAAAGGATATTTTGCCGTCGTCCGATTATGTAATAGACGGAACGCTTAGTACAAAAGAGATCGTGAATCAAATTGCTGCACAAACTGACGGCAGAAAATAGCTCTTACACAAATGCGGAAATGTGCGGCGTTATTTCAAAAATATGTTATATGGAGGGAAAGATAAATATGAAGGAAAAAAATGCAGAAAGATTTACGGGCTTTGCCGATATATATGAAAAAGCACGGCCGACGGTGCCCGAATACCCGGTTAAAATAATATGCAAATATCTCGGTAAAAAGCCTGACACGGTTGTAGATATTGGCTGCGGCACAGGGCTTTCCACCGTTGTATGGAGCTCTGCGGCCGATAATGTAATCGGAATCGAACCCAGCGAGGATATGATCTCGGCTGCACGGAAAAAAAGCTCGGATAATATAAAATTTGTGCAGGCGTACGGCGACAGCACAACGCTTGAGAGTAATTCCGCCGATGTTGCGGTATGCTCCCAGTCCTTTCACTGGATGGAGCCCGCCGCAACATTAAAAGAAATCAACAGGATTTTAAGAACAAACGGCGTTTTTGCAACAATCGACTGCGACTGGCCTCCCGTTACTCTTTGGCAGGCCGAAAAGGCATATACGGTTCTTGGGGGCAAAATTTCGGAGATTGAAAAAAATAATCCGGAGATTAACAGCACGTTTATCAGGTACGGCAAGGACGGTCATTTGAAAAATATACAAAACAGCGGATATTTCAGATACGCCCGTGAGCTTTTATTTTCCAATACCGAAAGCTGCACGGCGGAGAGGCTTATAAATATCGTTTTAAGTCAAGGCGGCTTACAGACTATTTTAAAGAAATCTCCCGAATTGATAGCTAATGACGTTAAGATATTTGCCGATACCGTAAGGTCGCTGTTTGGCGAGGAAAAATTTGATGTTGATTTTTGTTATCGTATGAGAATTGGAATAAAGTAGCACAAGGAAGGGCGTGGCAGAATTGGCTGAAACGCCGAATTGAGGCGGCGGTTTTATTCCGACATTAAAAGAAAAGGGAGAATATTGCAATGAGTGAAAAACGGTATCAGATCTCTCCCATTGAGTTGGTTCAGTGGGCGGAGCCTTTATTTAACAGGAAGGAGGTCAAGGGATTCAGTGAAAAACAGATTTCCTCCTTTGAAAATGCTGCGGGTATTAAATTTCCCGCCTCCCTGCGGGAATATTATCTTGCCTGCGGCGAGACAACACTGAATTTAGACAGTAATCCGATACTTATTCCCGCTAAGAATGCGAAGCGGGGCGAGGACAATGCGGCTTTTTCCTATGATTATATAAAAGAGGAGCTGGACTGGCTGAAAAAGCATCACGAGACGGGCTATGAGGATCAGGAACAGCTCCGTACCCTGCCCGTGGAAGAATGGAACAGGATCGTGGATAATTATTTGCTGATCTGGGTTGAAAATCAGGGCTGCTGGTTTTCGGGCATTCGTACGGACGATCTGGACAAGCCAAATCCGCCCGTATATTACAACGACGAGGACGATATGTATCACTGGGCGCCCTTCGGCGATTCCGTTCAATCCTTTATTCTTACCGAGCTTTTGAATTGCTGTTGTTTTCGCAGAGCGGACGATACGATTGAAGACCCTGAGGAAATTCAAAAAACACTGAAGGAAAACGGAGTGGATTTTAAGCGTTTGCGGGAACCCTATCCCTTTCCCGGCGGACGTTTTGCCCATACCTGTTTGGATATGGATACCAATACCCTTTACGTTTATGGCGAGGAGGCGGAAAACCGTACCGAATATTTGAGGGTTATTCGGGCTGAATGATTTGACATTATCGGCAGACGCACCGGATTTGGGCAGCGTTACTACAGCGAAGTTTTTATTGCGGCTGTTAAAAAACAAGAGGTTGGCAAATCGGAATTTGGAGGAGATAGTTATGGAATATAGATGTAAAGTAACTGTACTTGATAAAAAACTATTTCCGGAACTTCAAGCGCAATATTGTGCCGTTCCAGACAGCGGAAAATGTCCTTGCTACAATGTGGGAGATGAATT
>DNUB01000091.1 GCA_003508605.1 Oscillospiraceae bacterium
GGCGGCTTGGGAAATATTGTGTAAATTAGGAGAAACTACAAATCTGTCAAAGGGGGATTTTTCCCCTTTGTGTTTGCCTTTGGGCGGCGTTCGTGCCGACGCTTTGGGGCTAACACTTTCACTTTCTTGTGAACCCTTTAGGTTTCACGATAAGAACCCTTTTCTTGCCTTTTGTCTTAAGCAAAGGGCAAAGACTTCATTAGGGGGCGGGTTTTATTCGGTCTTTCAGCGGGGGATGGGGTTCCTTGCTGAAAGGCTGAGGGGGTTATGCTCCGGTTTTTTTAATTCGGGGCACTGCCCTCATTGAATTATTATGGGGCATAATATCATATTTTTAGTGACGGCTTTGCTCATTTGGTCAGAATCAGCTTGTCAATATCAATATCGGTTTCGAAATTGAATTTGCAGTTTTGCAATATCTTTTCAAAATCGTCCTTTATTTCAATCCAAAGCTTATTGTCATAATGCCTTACGGTTTTTTCCAATATACATGGGTCCGCTCCGTGTTTGCTCATGGTTTCCTCGATTGCCCTTGTCATTCTGTTTATAAGCTCCTCGCCGCAAAGACGGTTCATTTCCTCATTGTTATCCTCTAAATAACTGTTGTGGGGTTCGATTAAGTATCTTCCCTTTGAAGAAACCTTTACGTCAAACACCAGAAAGCCGTTTTCGAAATGCGGGAACAGCTTTGTCTTTATATCGACTAAGCCTATTGAAACCTTTTCGCCGTTAAAGTCTAAGGTAACGGTGCCCGTTTCGGTTTTACAGCACAGCATTTCCAGCCCCGACATTACCTCAATATCCGTTCGTTCAACCGCCCTTCCGTCCTTTATAAGCACTCCGCCGCATATTTCAATATTCTTTCCGTCCTCGGAGGCGTCGTACTTTTGATCTCCCTCGCCCTGTATAAGCCTGAGGCGGGGAAGACATGCGCTTCTCAGCTCCGTCTGAAGGGCTATAAACAGATCCAGCGCAGAGGGCAGGGAAACGATACCGTTTTTTTCCGCATTTTGCAGCATAAATTTCAGCTTTTGAGTAGAAACCGTGCCTTCGGTAAATTTCACCTGCATATATTCACAGGCGTTTCCCTCCGATACTGCAACAAGCATATCGGGGTGGCTTTGAAAGTAGCTTTTTGTAAAATTCATTACCTGGTCTACCGAATGCTTTGCCGCTTCTTCTCCTATTATAATAAGCTGGGTAACGCCAAGCATAAGCTCTCTGCCGCAGCGGAAGGAAGCGTCCTCCAGTGCGCCGTATACATTTTCTCCTTCTCCTCTTGAGGTGAGCACATTGGGCTGTGAGTTATCCACAAGAGTTTTGCTGCCTGTGCCCGAGGGATTGTAATACTGAAAGCAGGCTTTAAAAACCTCGTCCTCATAATCTATTCCTATTGCAAGAACAATGGCTTTTTCGTTAAGCTCCGTATGGGGAACGCAGCCGCTTAAAAGGATAACGACCATGGCTGCCGCCGCCGCTTTAAGAATTTTGTTCATTCTTTTTTTTACTCTCCTTTTCCGTGTGCTTTGCTAAAATAATGGCGGCAATGGGTAAAAATATACCGCATATCATCATAGGCAGACCTAAGGTCAGTATTTTCGTAATTGTCTTTACAAAATCAATGCTTCCGCCGTACATAAGCGAAAGAACTCCTATTGTCAAAACTCCCGCAAGGGCTGCGATCATGCCCTGCTTTTCTCCTATAAGCCTGCTGAATACCGTTCGTATGCAAAGGAGAGAAAGGGCTATTTTGATAATGCACATTAACGTCCATACCGCCACATCAATGCCGTCTAATCTCTGAAACAGCACTATATCCGAAAGAGCGGAAACCGTAAACAGCGGAAAGCTTGCGCTGCCCAAAAAGGGACCCAGCACGGTGATTTCAACAAAGGACGTTATCAAAAGCAAAATCATAATGGCAGGCACATACCACAATACCGTTTTGTACGCTTTGTCCTTAACATGCTCGGACAGCACGGCAAAAAAAACTATTTCGGAGTTGCTGCCTATCTGCTCCCATACCTGTACAAAAAATTCGCCTCCGTCCTCAATAAAGGCGGGATAAAGCCATTTCAAATCTACAAGCTTCCATACGCTCATAATCATAAGAATAAAAAATCCCACAAACACTCCCGCAAAAATCACTCCGCCGCGCGCCGTGCCCTGAATGCCTTTCCATACCGCAAAAGCGCATACCAAAAGCGGGAGGATAATCAGCAGAGCGGGAGGGGCTTGTCCGTAAATGGTGCTGGAGGCGTAAAATTTCATTCTGCAAAGGGAGGAAATTGCGGTGATCAGTACGGAAACGGTCACCAATACCGCAGACACCCAGCCCAATATTTTACTTCTTTCCGTCAGTATTCCCGTTGCGCTTTCGCCCGAATACTTTTTGGTTAAAATCAGCATGGGAATAAATTGTATAAACAAAATAACATATGCGGTAATTATCACAAAAAATCTTTGCATATTATATTGAGTGTTATTTAAAGGAAAATTTACAGCTTCGCAGAAAAGCCTTGAGGTTACTAAAATTACCGCCAGCTGTCCGTAGCTTATTTTTTTAATACTTGTCATAAAATCCTCTTATTTTTGCTAAAATCGGTTTTGAATAATTCGGGATAACGGATTTACCGGTATAAATTCGCTAATTGCTTTCCTTAACATTTACCCCTTTAAGATCCTGTACCCTGTAGTCCTTTTCAGACAGCTTTCTCCAGCCCCTTCTGATTATAAAATCCCGCATTGCCTTTGGAGAAAAGGGAGAAAGGGGAGCGGTATGCGGAATGCCGTAGCTTTCCTGCGAACAAAGCTTAAGTGTGATAAGCGAAGATAAGACGGTTATCCCAAAAAGTCCCCAAAGACCTCCCGCAAAAATAAAGCCGAACCTTAACACCGCTATACTGTCATATAAGTCGGGAACAACAAAGCTTGTTATTGCGGACACCGCAACCACCAGCACCATAGGCGCACCGACAAGTCCCGCCGATACTACAATGTCGCCGATAACAAGGCCTCCGATAATGGAAACCGCATGCCCTATATTTGCGGGGATACGCAGACCCGCTTCTCTCATTATTTCATAAAAAACGTGAATGATAATACATTCCGCAAGCAGCGGGTATGGAGTGTCCTGTATGCTTGTGACAAGATTCAGCAAAAGAGCTTCGGGGAACAGCTCGGGATTAAAATTTGCCAAAGCCACATAAAACCCCGGAGTAACCGTTGCAGTAATGATCGCCATATATCTTATAATACGGATCAGCGCAGTGAACAGCGGACGGCCTGTGTAATCGTCCACCACATTGAAATTTTCCATAAACAGCTTGGGTACAAAAAGCGCAAAGGGCGTGCCGTCCACCAAAATCCCCACCTTGCCCTCATGCAGCTTTGATGTGAAAACGTCGGGACGCTCGGTAACTCCCACCTCGGAAAATATCTGGTTTCCCGGATTTTCCATAAAAGGCTGGATATATCCGCATTCCAAAATAGTATTCAAGGGCAGGTTCTTAAGCCGTTTTTCAACGGATTTTACCAGGTTTTTGTCAGCTACGCCCTTAATATAGCACATACATATATCGGTATTTGACAAGTCGCCTGCCTGCATCATTTTAAAAATCAAATCGGGATTTTTCATTCGCCGTCTTACAAGGGAAATATTGGTTCTCACCACCTCTACAAATCCCTCGCGGCTGGCTCGTACATTGTTGTGAGTGGAGGGCTCTTCAACCGATCGGGACGCATAGCCCTGCACTCCGACGGAAAGAGAATGAGCCACTCCCTCTGTGAGGATTGTGACGAAGCCGGACATTATATCATGAGCCACATCGCCGTAGGTTTTCGAGATCTTTTGTTCTCCTGCAAGAATAATGCCCTCCTCAAGGGTTTTTGTAAGCTGCTCCAGGGGCATTTCCTTTGCTGCGGTGTTAAGCTCGTTTATGGGACGAAAAATAAGATCCGCCATGGTTTCGGTGCTTGCCATACCCTCGCAAAAGATTATACATATACTGTGGCCTGCCGCTTTTGCCCTTTTTATTGTCAAATCGCTGCTGTTGCCCATTACCGTTCTTATATTTATTACATTTTCCTCTAATACCGAGGACAGCTCTTTTTCGCTAAGCTCCATTTATCTGCTCCTAATCCTTTTATCTGTAAATTCCAAATTTGTGGGGTTGTTTTTTCTTATTTTGCCCCGATGTATTTTAATAATTCGGGTTTTTACACATATACGGCGTGGAAGAAAATAACAGCTTACGGAAATTTCTAAAAACCCTGTTTCAGAAAAAAAGCTCGCAATGTACCGTCTCCTGCGTCAAGCCTTGCTTCGTCGGCTTTCCCTGCAGCGGGCGCACAGTACACGTTTCTGTTTTTTAACCCGGTTTTTTAAAAGAATCCTATGATTTTTATTTTCTTGTACTAAACTGAACCTGATTTGTCAATAATAGTTGTTAAATATAACAAAACGAAAGTTTTTGAAAAATAAATATTGACAAGTGGAAAACAATGTGATAAAATATATGTTGTTCTCAAAAAATGGATTATTAAAGAATAATCAATGAGGAACAATGTCCCGTTTTTATGAAAAACCCGGGGATATGCTTTTCAGGGTTTCAGTTGGGGATTGTATCCCTTATTGAAAGGCTGAATGAAATCCGCTGCCTAATGAAGCTTTTGTCTTTCTCCTATGGCAAAAGGCGGGGACATTCGGGTTTTGATTACATTTTTTGCAGCAGCGGAAAAGCAGTCACTTATCGGGTTGACTATGCGGATTTAGCTCATCTGGTAGAGCGCCACCTTGCCAAGGTGGAGGTAGCGAGTTCGAGCCTCGTAATCCGCTCCATTAATTTCGTCGTGGGAATACTCACGGCGATTTTTATTGCATTGCAGATGTAAACAATCTACAATAATGTATCTTCGCTGATGTGATGCAGCGAGACTTAAAGCTTTCTTTACACATTTATTGCCAAAACTTAATAAAACATTAATCACCATATGCCCTTTTCCCTCTTGTGCAACGAGATTAAAAGGTATATAATGTATATTGTCAGAGCGATCAGGCTCTGAATCACAGCACCGACGTTTATTATAGGGAAAGGGTGGTACACAACCGTGTTGAGCTTATTTTTTGTATTGATAGCTTTAATGGCAGCGATAGCATTGCCGATGATAATAGTATTCTTAGTTTTCGGGATTATGTTTAAGGTCGGAAAACTGATTTTCAAGCTGATTCCGACAATTTTTGCAGGAACAATCGGATTGATTGCGTTCTTAATCTGCGGTTCGGGGATAGCAGGCATTATGACCTGCGGAGTGCTGAATATAATGGCAGCAGGAGTATTCACGATACTTTTAATATCCTTGATAATAGGCTGCATTGTCTATAAGCTTTTTAACAACGCACGATAATTCAGCGGCAATATAAAAGTTAAACTCTTCCCCATGCCGAATAGGGAAGAGTTTTTTAACTTTCATATTACAAATGAACGGTTGGAGCCGGAAACGTGACTCGAACCAAACGAGCCTTGCTCGTTATAAGCGAACGTAGTTTGCCAAGCGA
>DNUB01000043.1 GCA_003508605.1 Oscillospiraceae bacterium
AATGGCGGTTTCGCCGTGCGGGTTTGCTCTGCAATGCTTTTTTCCTTATTTTTTGCGGTTTTTATTTTACCGCTATCCTTCTGCGCTTTTAAAGGTATAATCGCATTTAAGCCGTGTGGTGTATCGGTTAGGCTATGGGTTATATGCCGATATTTCCCACTGCCTGTATTTGGGTGTTGTTATCTATCTCGCTGTAGGACAGTACCGTAATTCCCGGCATAAACTGATCCAACAGCTTTTTATAATAAATTCTCGTAAAAGGCGACATAAGGATAACTATTGAGGGCAGAACGTCCTTTACCTTGTCTATCTCATCGCTTGTATTAGCCACAATGGCGTTTACCGTTTCGGGATCGAGAGACAGAACGCTGCCGCCGTTGCTGTTTTTCTTAACTCCGCCGATAATTATATCCTCAAGGGCAGGGTCAAGAGTAATAACACGCAGGGAACCGCCGTCTGCAAATCTTCTTGTAATGGTACGCTTAAGGGACTGCCTTACATACTCCACCGTAAGCTCCATATCCTTTAAGGTAGCCGCATGATCGCCCAAGCATTCCAAAATCGTTTCCATATCCCTTATGGGAACGCCCTCGGACAAAAGCATACACAGAATCTTCTGCAAATAACCGTAGGAAACCACATTGGGCACAAGATCCTCCACGATGGTGGAATCGGTTTTCTTGATATTCTCCACCATAGTGCGAACGTCCTGGCGGCTGAGTATTTCGGAGCAGTGAGCCTTGATAACCTCCGACAGGTGAGTTATCATAACGGAAACCGGATCTATCAGCGTGTAGCCCGCAATGTCCGCCATAACCTTCTTGTCCTCGCTTATCCATTTGGCGGGGATTCCAAAGGCGGGCTCTATGGTATCTATGCCCTCCACGGGCTTTGTAACCTCGCCGTTATCCAGTGCAAGAAGATGATCCACAAGAATTTCGCCTCTTGCCACTTCCTCGCCCTTTATCTTGATCACATACTGGTTGGGGTTTATTTCGGGATTATTTCTCATACGCACCGAGGGAATAACCATGCCCATATCAAGGGCAAACTGCTTTCGGAAAAGAACCACACGGTCGATAAAATTTCCGCCGCTTTTTTCGTCCACCAAATGCAAAAGGCTGTAGCCGAACTCCATTTCTATCTGCTCCACGCTGAGCAGCTTAAATACGTTGTCGATATCTCTGTAATAGTTGCTGTCCCCCTGAGCATTGGCAGCCTTGATCTCCTCAAGCCGCTTCTGCTCCTCCGCCTCTGCCTGGAGGGCAAGCTCCTGCTTTCTGCTTCGGGAAATGGCATATCCGCCCAAAATAAGCGCAATGCCCAAAATAATAAGGATAGGCTTGGGGAAGCCCGGCACAAGCATAAGGGCAAGGCAAACGCCTCCCGTTATGAACATAACCGTGGGATTTCTTGTAAACTGCCTTTTAACGTCCTCGTTAAAGCTGCCTGTGGAGGCGGAGCGGGTAACTACCATACCCGTTGCCACGGAGATCAGAAGTGCGGGAATCTGTGAACAAAGACCGTCGCCCACGGTGGCAAGGGAGTAGGTGGACATAACCGTGTTGATATCTCCGCCGTTGATCATACCGATTACTGCGCCGCCTATAAGGTTTACCAGCGCGGTGATAATAGAAATAATGGCGTCTCCCTTAACAAACTTGGTAGCACCGTCCATAGCTCCGAAGAAGTCGCTTTCTCTCTGGATATTGGCACGGCGTATCTTTGCTTCCTCGTCGGTGATTGCGCCTGTGTTAAGATCTGCGTCGATTGCCATCTGCTTACCGGGCATTGCGTCCAGCGTAAAGCGTGCCGCTACCTCGCTGACACGCTCGGAGCCCTTGGTAATTACAAGAAAGTTTACCAAAACTATAATTATGAAAATAATAAATCCCACAACGGGATCGCCGCCCATAACGAAGTTTCCGAAGGTTTCGATAACGCTGCCCGCATAGCCCTCGCTTAAAATGCCTCGGGTGGTGGAAATATTAAGGGAAAGCCTGAAAACCGTGGTGATAAGCAAAATGGTGGGAAATGCGGAAAACTCCAAAGGCTCTTTTATGTACATGGTCATCAGCAAAATAATCACCGACAGCGAAATATTCATCAGAAGCAGAAAATCCAGCAGTGCGCCCCCTGCCACATTGTTCAAAGGAATAATAATAGCGAGGACAATAAAAATTACAAATACCGCAAACACATTGGTGCCGATTTTTTTAATCATATGCTGTCCTCCTTTCCTTCCGACGGGCTTGCTTTTGCCTTCAAGCTTGCTTTTGCTCTTTCTTTGCTTTTTTTCGCACTTGCTTTTTCTCGTTATTTATTTTTTTGCACTTGCTTTTGCCTGTTTTGTCTTTTTTGCCTTATTTTTTATCTTAGCCAACGCCTGCCAAAATCAGCGTTCTGCTGCGGCAAAGAGCGGCGGGCCTTCCGTCCCCTTCGTGCCGCTTGATTTACATTCTAACCTCACGCCGTCCCCGTCTTACTCTTCTGCTTTCATCGGGAGCGGCACTGCTGATAACGGGCTTGACGCCCTTTGCGTTAAACATCTCGGTAAGCACCACTGCCACCGCCGAGTACAGCTCGGGAGGTATTTCCGCTCCTATCTGCACCGTATCGTAAAGGCTGCGGGCAAGAGGTCTGTTTTCGGTAACATACACGTCGTTCTCCTCCGCCACCTTAACTATCTTTAAAGCCAATGCGTCCATACCCTTAGCCACAACACGGGGTGCGCTGTAAGCGTTTTCCGACTCGTACTTCAGGGCGACCGCATAGTGAGTGGGGTTTCTCACCACCACATCGGAGGTGGGTACGTCCTGCATCATTCTGCGCTGGGATATTTCACGCTGCTTTTGCTTTATCTTGCTCTTTATCTGCGGATCTCCCTCGATTTGCTTAAACTCGTCCTTTACCTCCTGCTTTGACATTTTCAGCTTTTTTTCATACTGCCACCACTGAAACACAAAGTCAGCCGCCGCCACAAAGGCAAGCACAATAAAGATAAGCATAACTATATCGAAAACCGAAGCCGCTATAAAATAAACCGCCTGTATAGGCTCCATATCGGTGAGCCTGCCCATATCCGCAAGCCTGCTCTCTATCTGAAAATAAGCGATAACGCCTATTATTGTAAGCTCGATCATTCCCTTTATAACATTTACAAAGGACTGAAGGGAAAAAAGTCTTTTAAAGCCTTGTATAGGGCTTAATCTTGAAAACTTGGGGCGGACAGCCTTGCTGCTGAACAAGCCCCTTGTCTGCGCCAGAACCGCTATTACCGCCACGGCTCCGATTATCACCGCCACCGGTCCCACTATCATCAGACCGTATTTCAATATATGAAGGGCGTTATTCTGCACAAAGGAAGTATCGAAGTCATATTTGCCGCCTACGCTTGAAAGATAGCCCTTCAGCATCTCTCCCATGGTTTTAAGCATATAGCCGCCAAATATCCTAAGCACCACAAAGGTTGCCGCCACCGACACTGCGATCACTACCTCGTTGCTTTGAAGAGCCATACCCTCCTTTTCACGCATATCACGCCGTTTTTTCGGGGTGGCCTTTTCGGTTTTTTCCTCGCCTGCCGTAATGATCCCCCCTTCTGGTCGGTATGGTCAGGATAAAAAGCTCTACTGCCCTATAAGTCCGATCATATTCTCCAAATTTCCGAACATTATTCCCAGCAGATAATCCAAAAAATCCGACATAGGCTTTGCCACCGCCAAAAGCACCAGCATACCCACAACGATTTTCAGCTGAATGTTAAGTACAAATATCTGAATGGTAGGCACCGCCCTCATCATAACGCCGATGATAAATTCGGTGATAAGCTCCGCCGCCAGAATGGGCATTGCGAATTTTGCCGCCAGGGTCAGCACTATTCCAAGGTAATCCACAATAAATTTAACAAGATTCAGGGTATCCGCCGTAAATTGATACCCTATGGGCAGAATATCGTAGGACTTTATAAAAAGCTCCACATATTTTAAGTGCCCGCCCACTATAAAAAAATATAAAATAAAAAGATAATAAAACAAATTTGCAAACAGAGGCATCTGAACTCCCGTCATAGGATCCATGGCCTTCGCCATTCCGAAGCCTATCTGAGTATCCATAACCTCGCCCGCATATATGATAACCGTCAGAATAAGGTTTACAAAAAAGCCCAGTATCAGCCCTACCAAAAGCTCCTTGCCCAAATTTAAAACAAAAGGAAAAATGCCGCTTTCGGTATAAGCCAGGTCGTTGCTCATATAGCTCATAGTCACCATAGCCATAACCAAAGTCGAGCCGGTCTTTATTCGCATGGGTACGTTCTGCCTTGAAAAAACAGGGTTAAAGGTGAATATTCCCGATACACGGGCCGTCACCAAAAGAAAGGCAGCAAAATTGCCCGTTATCCATTCCCATAATTCGCTCAAAGCAATCTACCTCTTTTTTTCTTCCGTTCCCTCACCCTAACGGTGTGTTCGCCATCAGTTCAAAAATCCGCTCCGTAAAATCTATCAGCGAGTTTATCATCCAAGGTCCCAAGGCAAGCAGGGTAAGAGCCACCACAATAACCTTCGGAGCAAAGGTAAGTGTTTGCTCGTGAACCTGTGTAGCCGCCTGCAATATGGCTATAATAAGTCCCACAAGCATACCCACCAGCAGCAGGGGAACGCCTAACTTAAAGGCAAGCCAGACAGCCTCCTTGAATATTTCCATTGCAAGCTCCTGAGTCATACTGCCTCCTTCCGCAGCTTTGCAGCCAAATTTACCTCAAATATGCTTATCGAAACAAATCCGGGCTTTGCTACAAGTTAAAGGAAGAAATTATGCTTCCTATCAGCAGCTGCCAGCCGTCCACCAAAATAAACAGCAAAATCTTAAAGGGCAAAGAAATCATTGCGGGAGGCAGCATCATCATACCCATAGACATAAGAGTGGAGGAAACCACCAAATCGATAACAAGGAAGGGTATAAAAAGCATAAAGCCCATTTGGAAAGCCCTTGTAAGCTCGCTTATGATAAATGCGGGGATAACCACCTGAAAGCCCAGCTGCTCCTGATAATTTTCGAGAGTAATTTCCTCCACATTTGCCTCAACCTGATTTTCCGTGCCGTAGGAGTCCTCTGTATAAATCGTAATATCCTGCAAATCCAGAAAAAATTTCATATTCCTGTTGGTGGTCTGCTTCAGCATAAAGGTCTTTAAAGGCTCTCCCGCCTTTGCGATGGCCTCCGAGGTGGTTAATTCGCCCTTTGAATAAGGTACGTAAGCCTCCTCGTTAATCTGCGAAAACACGGGCCACATAATGAATAACGTCAAAAACAGCGCAATACCCGTAAGCACCATATTGGGCGGCGTCGTATTGGTCTGCATTGCCGACCTTAAAAAGCTCAGCACGATAATGATGCGGGTAAAGCTGGTGAGCATTATCATAAAGGAGGGAGCAACCGAAAGAAGCGTTACAAGAATAATGACCTCGATAGGCTCGGAAGCGTCAATGCCGATAAGCTCGTACAGAGCCGAACGGTCCAAATCGTCGGCGGACTGATCTCCGTCCTCCGAGCCGCTTCCGCTGCCGCTTGTGGTAACGATGGGCTGAGTCTCGTTTTCGCTGTCGTTGTTTGCCGCAGCGGCTCCCACCGCTATAAGGCTGCCGCATAAAATTATGAACAGAGTGACCCCTAACGAGACAAAAAAACTGACAAAAAGCTTTTTATTCTGTTGTGCTGCCTTAGTGAAAAGCGTCTTCATCAGCCTTTTCTCCTTGTTTTTCTTCTTTTTCGGAGTCTTCCGCTTTCTGCTTCTTTAAAAATGCGGAAGCCAGCACCGATTTAAAATCGGGAGTCTCCTCCATACTCATATATTCGTCCTCGGAAATATCCAAATCGCAAAGCTTTTCCACCCTTTGAGAGGTAACTCCCAAAAGCATTACCCTGCCGCAGACGCCGACAATAAGCAGCATTCCGTCTCTTCCGATATTTACCCTGTCAAGAACCCTTAATCTGCTGCCCGATTTTACGCCGATCCCCTTGTTCAGCTTCTTTAATGCGTAAAACAAAAAAAAGATCAGCCCCAACACTCCTATGAAAGACAACAGCCATTGTAACCAGTCCAATCTTTTTTCTCCTTCATCATCAGGTACGAGCCGCAGCCCGAGCACGGTCAGTTCAATGAGGGGCAACGCACCGAA
>DNUB01000182.1:0-917 GCA_003508605.1 Oscillospiraceae bacterium
GGGACATCGGATTTTGATTATTGCGGCTGCTTTTCAGGGCTTTAAGGGATTGCTTGTTATTTGAACGTGCGCAGTTTGCGTGCGGTCGGATGCTAAACCATTTCTAAGACAGCACCGCACAAAACCGAAGAGCGGTGATCGTGCGGTGCTGTTTTAATATTAAATCACTTTTTGTTGGCGTCAACTTCATTTCTGCAAATTCTTGCATCTATATCGTCTTTGTTTCTTACGCAGCCGTTTTCGGTGGTGATATTGTCGGTAACTATATATGTGAGATACTGCGGTTCTTTGGTTTTGTCGGGAAATTGACTGCTGTCGTTTCCTCTGTTTACGACGTTGTTTTTATTTTCCGTTTTCTTATCATTCATTACATAAACTCCTTTAGACCGCCGGCATAGCGTTCCTCTGCGGATAAAAGCTCCTTTGCCTGTGAAACCGTTTTTTCTTCTGCATTTTTTGCTTTGTTGATGGTTTGCGCCATATCCGCAATCCCCATATTAGTGCCCTTATACATTATTTTTGCGATATTTTGGCGGGAGCCGTTTATGGCGGTTTTCATATTTATCCCCATTTCGGCGGCTATCCTATCCTTTTTTGGCGGCTCTTCGGGTTCGCCGCCCAGCTCTCTTATACGCCGACTGACCTTTTCCAGGCTGTTGTCGTAATGCATACGCTGTTTTTGTATATAGTCCTTCAGATTTTCATCGCTGCATTTCTCGGTAATTCCGTCTATACATTCGGAAGCCATTTTGCAGTTTTGATAAATATTGTTCAGTATTGCCAGATCATCATTTTTTGACATTGTAAATCCTCCGAGAATAATTTTCAAGTGCGGGTTTAATCAAAACCCTGAGTCCCGTGTCTTGCTTGAAGCTAAAAGCGGGGGCAACCGGGCGATTATAATCAAAATCCGATGT
>DNUB01000182.1:1133-6873 GCA_003508605.1 Oscillospiraceae bacterium
GGCGTTGCCCCTCATTGAATTATTATTTAACGAAAGGATACTTTTATGCAGAGAAAACCTTTTTGGAAGCTTTTGCTTTCGGGCATAGGCTATATGCTGCTCGGCAACCTTATGTCCACCGTTATGACCGTTGCCGCTTCGGTGGTGGCCGACATTACGGGGGTAATGATAGTGCTTTTTGTTCTTACCTTGTTTGTTTTTTACTCACTGTGCTTTACTGTGGCATACAAGGACGGACAGCGGGAAAAGGTAATGTTAAAAAACCGCCGTGTTGACTCGGTTTCAAATTCGAGGTGGATTATAGCGGGCTTTATTATGCTGGCGGTTATGACCGTTCCTTCCGCTTTGCTTTTCACCGACGCAAAAATGCACCTTTTCGAGGGCTTTCTTATACCCTATCGAATGCTGTGCGGTATGATCTATCCCCTTGCTTTGGCCATGGGCGTTGATTATGCGGGAATAGAGCTTCTGCCTGATTTTTATCCTCTTATCTTTGCCGCCTGCTATATTCTTATTCCCTTAGCCACAGCCATTGGCTTTAATTTCGGCTTTAACGACAGATTTAATCCCGATAAGATAATGTATGAGAAAAAGTAACTCTTGTAAAAAACAGGTCATAATTTGACAGCTTGTTTCATAGTCATAAAACAAAGGACAAATTTTCATTATCGGAATTGTCCACTTTTGTGAAAGGATATATGACTATGAAAACAAAAATTCCCCATACTCTTATATTTCTTGCCTGCTTTATTGTGGCGGCGGTGATGATCTCCTTCAGAAACAGCGCAGTTCCAGCCGTCTCCAACGCAGTTAAAGAGGGAAGACGCACGGTAGTAATAGACAGCGGTCACGGCGGCGCAGACGGCGGCTGTGTGGGCGTAAACGGCTGTGTTGAAAAGGATATTAACCTTGCCATAGCAAAGGACTTGGAGCAGCTTTTGAAAATGTCTGGCTTTAATGTTGTTATGACAAGAAGCGAGGACGTTTCCATACACAGCGAGGGAGTAGAGGGACTGCGCAATCAAAAGGTAAGCGATATGGAAAACCGCTTGAAAATAGTACAGTCTTATCCCGATTCGCTGTTTGTTTCCATACATCAGAATCAGTATACCCAGCCGGAATATTTCGGCGGTCAGATTTTTTATACTACCAATAATCCCGGTAACCCAAAGCTGGCGCAGTTTTTGCAGGAAAGCTTTGCGGAGGTTCAGGAGGGAAACGATAGAGAGATAAAGTTAATCGACAACGATTTGTATCTTTTTAAGAACACCAAGCAGCTTGCCGTTCTTGCCGAATGCGGATTTTTATCCAATCCCGGCGATGCGGAAAATTTATCTGACGGCGATTATCAGAAGAAAATTGCCTTTACGATTTATAAGGGCATTATGAAATATTATAACAGTAATAATGAAACGGAAAATAACACTGTACCGATTAACTGAGGGCTGTCCCGAAGACTGAGTTTTCGGGACAATTCTTTAGGGCACCGTAAAAATCCCGTTTGAGCAAAAACGGTTTTTAGGTTTTCTTAAGGCAGTACCGCATAAAACCGAATTATGGTTCTGTGCGGTATCGTCCTGCATATCGGGGTGTTATTCAGAGGTCAAAATGGCTAAACAGAAAACGGTTTATGTATGCGGCGAATGCGGGAGAGAATTTCCCAAATGGTCGGGCAAATGTCCGGAGTGCGGTTCATGGAATACTTTGGAGGAGGTTGTTACCGATACAAGCGTAAAATCCTCTTCCTCCCGCACCGTAAAATACTCAAAACTAAGCGAAATAGGCTATGACGAGGACGTGAGATACGACACAGGTTCGGAGGAGCTGAACCGGGTTTTGGGCGGCGGTCTGGTCAAAGGCTCTCTTGTACTGCTCAGCGGCGATCCCGGCATCGGAAAATCCACGCTGCTTTTACAAATATGCAGTTTTCTCGGAAGGGAGCGTCAGGTGCTTTATGTATCGGGAGAGGAAAGCCGCAGACAGATAAAGCTCAGGGCGGAGCGTCTTAATGTGGAGTCGGACAATCTCAGCCTTATTGCCGATACCGACTGCAACGCCATTATCGGGGCTATACGACAGAACAAGCCCGATATAGTTATTGTCGACTCTATCCAAACGGTTCAGCTTGATAATATAAGCTCCTCTGCCGGCAGTCTGGTGCAGGTGAGAGAATGTACCAACGCCTTTATGCGTCTTGCCAAAACCGAGGAGATACCTGTTTTTATAGTGGGTCATGTAAACAAGGACGGCGGTATAGCGGGACCGAAGGTTCTTGAGCATATTGTTGATACCGTTTTGTATTTTGAGGGGGATAAGCAGCTTTCATACCGTATTTTAAGGGCGGAAAAAAACCGTTTCGGTTCTACCAATGAAATAGGCGTTTTCGCCATGTCCGACAGCGGGCTGCAGGAGGTGCAGAACCCCTCTGCGATGCTGCTTTCGGGCAGACCTGCCAATGTAAGCGGGATAAGCATACTTTGCACCATGGAGGGAAGCCGACCTATTTTAGCCGAGGTACAGGCACTGGTGACAAAAACCTCCTTTTCTTCTCCGAGACGTGTTTCCAACGGCTTTGACTATAACAGGCTGTGCCTTATTCTGGCAGTATTGGAAAAGCGTACGGGGTTTATGTTCGGTATGTTTGATATATACATAAATATTATAGGAGGACTGCGAATAGAGGAGCCTGCGGCGGATTTGGCGGTTGCGGCGGCTCTTTATTCGGGGCTTTGCGACAGACCGCTGCCCGACGATTTATTTGTGCTCGGCGAAATCGGTTTGGGGGGTGAGATACGTAACTGCTCCCATGTTTCCGAAAGAATAAGGGAGGGGGAAAGATTGGGCTTTAAAGCCTGTATTGTTCCCAAAGCCGCTCTTCAAAGCCTTGACCGATCAAAAAAATACCGTATAAATATTATGGGAGTTTCCAATCTTGGGCAGGTATTTAAGGCGATTGATCTGTATGAGCAGAAAAAGGCGGCAAAAGAAAAAAGTGCAACTGATGCGGAAGGCGAATAACAAATATAATGTGTAAAATTTTAGTGGTTGACGACGATAAGGATTTGTCCTTTATAATATGCGAAATGCTGGAAAGCTACGGTTATAGGGCGACGGCTGCCGATAGCTCGGAAAAGGCTTTTGAGCTTCTGAAGGAGAATAAATATCACCTTGTGCTGCTGGATATAAATCTTCCCGAAATTACGGGCTTTGAGCTTTGCAGGGAGCTGAGGCGTGCTTCAAATGTGCCTGTAATATTTGCCAGCGCAAGGACAAGCGAAAGCGACAGGATAGAAAGCTTTGATATAGGCGGCGACGATTATATTCCCAAGCCTTATTCAATGCAGGAGCTTTTGTCAAGAGTAAAAGCACTTATCCGTCGTGCTTACGGTTCTGCGGAGGAACGGATAATTGAATTCGGAAATGTAAGGGTAAATATTTCCACAAGGACGGTAACGAAAAACGGCGGGAAAGTATCCTTGTCATTAAGGGAATTTGATTTGTTAAGCTATTTATGTGAGAATAAAAACGCAGCAATCCCAAAGGAAAAGCTGATAAGCGAGGTATGGGGCGCATTTTCCGAGGTGGAGGCTTCAACCTTAACGGTACATATCCGCTGGTTAAGGGAAAAGCTCGAAGACGAGCCTGCCAATCCAAAGTTTATCAAAACCGTCTTTAAGGTCGGATATATGCTGGAGGTTTAAATGAAAAACAGGCTTGTTACGGCAGTTATTGCTTTTTCCCTCGTTATAATTCTGATTTTCGGGGGTTTTTATTTTTCTGTCTTTTTCGAAAGCGGCATCAATAATAAATCAAGGTATATTTTGGATTTAAATGAAATAGAACAGCTTAACGAAAGAGGGGATTACAATACTGCCAACGAGAAAATCGCAGAGCTTCAGAATAAGCTGCGGACAGAGGAAGAGAAAAAAAGTGGCGTTTATGCCATTCCCGTATTATGCGGCGTGAGCATACTGTTTATCGTGACCGCTTTTGGATACATATATTTTCAAATTCTTCGTCCTTTTGAAAAGATGAAGGGCTTTGCTGCGGATATTTCTGCGGGAAATTTTGATATTCCCTTGAAATATGAGCGTTCAAATTATTTCGGTGAATTTACATGGGCGTTTGACAGTATGCGGAATGAAATAACCAAAGCACGAAGCGGTGAGAGGGAAGCCATCGAAAACAACAAAACGGTAATAGCAACCCTTTCTCACGACATAAAAACGCCAATTGCTTCAATAAGGGCATACTCGGAGGCTCTTTTCGCAAATATGGATACTTCCTTTGAAAAGCGCGAAAAATATATCAGCGTTATTTTAAAAAAGTGCGACGAGGTGGCGGGTCTTACCAACGATTTGTTTTTACATTCGGTTTCAGATTTGGACAAGCTTAAAATATCGCCCCAAAGAATAGAAATATGTGAGTTTATGGAAAGCACGGTAAGCGAAATCGGGGCGGAGCGGGGAGACGTGACTTTTATCAGGCCTGATTTTACCGCTTTTGTAAATGCGGATAAAAACAGGCTTGTGCAGCTTTGCGAAAATATTATAAACAACGGAAGAAAATATGCAAAAACAAATATTGACGTATCGGCTGCGAGGGAGGACGGCAACGCCGCTCTTTATTTCAGAGATTACGGCGGCGGTATTCCGGATGAAAATATGCCTTTTATTTTTGATAAATTTTATAGGGGAAGCAACTGCGGCAGCGAGCAAGGCTCGGGGCTTGGGCTTTATATAGTTAAATACATTGCGGAGAAATCGGGAGGAGGAGTTTTTTTACGGAACTGCGGCGACGGCTTGGAGGTTAAGGTAGTTATTCCCGTGGCGGAATAGGGATTTAGGCGAACTCCGAAAGCACCGGATGACGATGTATATTATGTGTTTGAGGAGGGTGCGCTTTTGTTGGTTCTCGGTATACAAATATGGGCAAATGGAGAACATTCAAGAATGGAGACGAGGTATTATGAAACATATCGGTTGGTTTAGTGAAATGAAATTATCCTGCGCCGACAATGGAAGCATAAAAATTCAATGAAGGGAAAAGCCCCGTTTTTTTCATAAATTCGGGGCGTTTCCCCTCATTGAATTTTTACGATAAATTTTAATTAAGGAGCATTACAATGGCAAATAAAATAATACAAAACAAAGCTGATCTTATTAGCGATGATGAAAAAGAAATTATGGGAAATGCTTGAAAATGTTTCTGATTCATATGAAGATTTAGTCATAGGAACATTAAGAGGTTGCCGAACCGTCGAAAATGGTGTTGAAAAAATGATTGCAAAAATAAAAGCAAACTCCAAGGCAGATTCATCAACAATTGTTGAATAATTAGCTGATTTAAGAGGAATTAAAAAGTTAATAAGGGACAATAAACGGTATCAGGCATATCAGATCGCTTTGCAGTCCAATTTTATGCAGATCGACGAGGTGAGGTATAAGGAGGATCTTCCTAAAATCGGCTTTAACTATGTTAAGCTGGGCTTGTCCGACGTGCTTTTGGATATTAAAAACAGTACCGTTTATACTCCGAATACAAATCAGTGTGTTAAATTCGGGACATAGGCACTGCAAAATTCCGTAAAGGGTGGTATAATTGAGGAGGGTGAAGGGGAACAAAGGCATAATCCTTATCATGATCCTTTGACCGGGAGGTTTACAAGCGGCGGGGTTGACAAAAGCGGGGGAGATGATATAATAAATGCCGGAGCTTTTTCCGGGGCGAAAAAAACAGT
>DNUB01000182.1:7150-7645 GCA_003508605.1 Oscillospiraceae bacterium
AAAAAACAGTTGGTTGGCAAGATAAGCATGCAGAACAAATGTATGAAGAAGTTCGACACAGGACAACCGATGTAAAGAAAATTTCCGAATACACACAATTTACCGAACATGCTATAGAAGAAATAAAACAGCATATGTTTTTTTAGAACATAAATTTGCAGATGGTTCTATTCATCGTTTCGATCCGGATTTTGATCAAGTTCAAGCCTGGGATAGATTAACACAAGGAAAAGGTACCTACATAGATATTGAAATGCTTAAGCATGAATATGTCGAATTAACACAAATGCGTATACATAATTATGTATATGAAAAAGCACATGAAATTGCAAATAAATACCATAATTGGTGGGCAATGGTGGAAAAGGAGGAGTAATTTATGTGGTGGTTTGTTAAAAAAAAAGTTATCACTGATGCGCATATAATCTATACTTATGGCAGAGAAACAAAAAATCAAACAGGCGAAATCTCTTATGATAAAACAAAAAATAAATT
>DNUB01000182.1:7920-8360 GCA_003508605.1 Oscillospiraceae bacterium
TTATGATAAAACAAAAAATAAATTTGTTATTTTAAAATTAGCAGATAACGACACTCAACGAAGTGCAGAAAAGCTTTTACCACATTTATATCATGTCATTTTTAAAGAAAATTGTCCTGATGAAAGACAAATAGCTATTGGTTAATGTTTGAGAGGTGAAATAAATGGAAAATATGAAAATGGAAGCTTTTCTTAATGATAATGTTGTAATCCCGGAGAATATAAAAAATATGACAAGAGAAGAGCTTGAAAAGGCTATCGCTCAATTAGAAAATGAGCTTAAAAAGAGAAAATCCGAAAAAGGGAAAAATTTGAGAGAGTAAAGGGCAATTAAATAAATTAGCACTTTGTACAAAAGAGAGGCACTAAATTTATAAAATTGATAACTAAGCACTTTGAGAAATCAAGGTGCTTTTTTATACTAATTCTTAATTAAAATA
>DNUB01000196.1:0-5101 GCA_003508605.1 Oscillospiraceae bacterium
CGGGGCGTTGCCCCTCATTGAAAGGAAACCGTTAGCAATAACCTTTAATCTGACAATAGAATAAGACCGCACGATCAATGTCGCCCTCATCGGGTTTTTCGCTTACGGGACAACGGTCGTGCGGTGCTTTTATTTTTGGCTGTCTTAAATTGTCGTGTTTGCCGCCAAAGAGATTTTGGGCAAGCTGATCATAACGGTCGCCAACTGTTAGCCGAGGGCGTATCAGAAGCTGCCCTTTTTCAGCTCCAAAGCCTTTTTTGTAAAGCCCAAAAACAGCGGATGAGGGCGGCAGAATGCCGCATTTGCAAGCTCAATCCCCCGCCGAACCCCCTCGTTAAATTACTTTATATCCGTCATAAGATCCAATACCGTATCGTAACCGTTTTCCACAGCAATCTGAACCGGCGTCTCTCCCCGATTGTTCAGGTGATTGTAGTCGGCTCCTTTCTTTATCAGATAGCGCGCAGCTTCCACGTTGCCGTCCTTTAGGACATAATACAAAGCTGTATTTCCGTCGTTGTCTGCCATATCGATATCGGCTCCGGCGCAAAGCAGCTCCTTTATAGTGTCTTTATCCGTATCCAGCATCATCAGGGTTTGCCCCTCGTTATCCGCATGATTGACATTCACTCCTCTTTCTGTCATAAGGGAAAGAAGCTCTTTCGTATCTCCGATATCTGCCAGCAGCATAAACGGCGTCCTGCCATCATTCCTTGCAATATCCAAATTTTTCAGTTCGTTTAAAATCGCTGCCCTCTGTGTGGAATCCAAATCTTTGCCGTAATTTTTCTTTGTAAGCACAAAATGAGCGGGAGTTTCACCGGCTGAATTTTGCATAGTATCATCGGCGCCGGCTTCCATTAACAGCCTGACGGCATCTGCGTACCCAAAGCGGCATGCTTCATGAAGGGGAGTTATTCCCGATTCCGCAGGCTCATCCTCTGTGAGATTGACATTCACGCCTTTTTCGATCATTACCTTCAGCATACCTATGTGTCCTTTTTCTGCCGCATAATGTATTGCCGCTTTGCCGCCGTTATCTGTTTGCTCCATGGATTCTTTGGAAAAAAGCTTTGCCGCTTCCGCAAAAAATGCATCTTCCATTCCGCTCATGGACGCAACAATGTTGGCGGGAGTTCGTCCGCCTGTTACCGCTTTCTCCATATCTACACCAAGGTCCGCCAGTTTTTTGATCACGCCTGCGCCTTCGTTAAGGCACTCATCCCGCAAACAGCTTATCTCACCGTAGTGATGAATGGGAGCCGTAAAGTTAAATCCCGCATCAATGAAGGTATCCAATATCCGATAATCTCCGCCAAAGCTCAGCGCCCTGTGAAGCACATCCTTCAGACAGCTCAATTCCTCGTCATCATCGGTGTCAATTTGCTTCACCAGTTTCTTTGTCATATAAAGGGCAAGAGCCTCGCCGTCTCTGTTATCACTCTCTACTCTGGAATAAGCATGCTCTGTTATTTCGCTTAGAGTCTGAGTATCTATACGTTTTTTATCGGGGGACGCAGCCCCGTGATCCGCCAAGGCAGTGCGGAGCGCATCGTTACAGAAGTCAATGGCATTCTGCATTGGTGTCATGCCGTCCTTGTTTGCAGCATTAACCATCTCCCTGCATTTATTCATAAGCAGCAGCGCCGCCGTCATGTGATTATTTCTTACTGCCATCATTAAAAGCGTATTGCCGTTTTCATCTATATAATCTGTTTGTGCGCCCTTTTCCAGAAAAACCTCCGGCAAAGGCCATGTATAATCGGAATTGTAGGAATTGGACAGAATACGTACAAGAGGCGTGAAGCCTTCTGCATCCTTTTGGTTGACGTCAATGGTAAGCATTCGGGCAATTTCAGCTCTTTGTTCCGCACTCTTCTCTCTGGCAGCGGAACTGTCTGCTAATCCTTCAAACCTTGGATATGCCAAAAAATGATATGCGTTCATACCTCGCTTATCGCAGGCAGAAGAATCTGCGCCGTGTGCCAACAAAAGCTTGACCATTGCCAAATTTCCTCGGAAGCAGGCCAGCAGGAAAGGAGTAAGACCATTTCCTTTTGTGTCGGGCATATTGACTTCCTCTTTTATTCTTCCGTCGCACAGCATTTTTTCTGCCGCATTGTAAAAATTGTGCCAAACCAAAAGATGAAACAAAGTAAGCCCATAGCTGCCGCCGGTGGTCAGAAGATCTTCTTTTTTGCAATCTGCCAGACAAGCCTCCGCTTCCACAATCTCATTTTCTTCGAAAATATCATAGCAGTAATCGGATTCCTTGTGATCGCCGTCCCACCAGGGGATAAACTTAGCCGAGCTTGTTCTTTGGCTGGAAGTTACCAAAAAATCCGTCAACTCTTTTACGTCCATAGATATCTCCTTTTCAACAAAAATTCGGGTATATGTCTCCTTTTGCCATTCAATGCTTATTTCCGCCCTTTTTCAGCTCCAAAGCCTTTTTGGTAAAGCCTAAAAACAGCGGGTGAGGGCGGTTGGGTCTTGATTTAAATTCCGGGTGGAACTGAACGGCTACAAACCAAGGGTGTACGGTCTGCGGCAATTCAACAATTTCCACCAATTTTCCGTCGGGAGACTGTCCCGAAAGGATCATACCCTTGTCAATAAACTGTTGACGGTATGTATTGTTGAACTCGTAGCGGTGGCGGTGACGTTCGTAAATAAGCTCTTCTCCGCCGTAAATCTCTCTTGCCAGCGTACCCTCGCCAAGCTTGCAGGGATAAAGTCCGAGCCGCATTGTGCCGCCCATTTCCACATTTTTCTGATCGGGCATTATATCTATTACATTATACATTCCGTCCTCGGCAAATTCGGAGGAATTGGCTCCGTCAAAGCCTATAACGTTTCTTGCAAACTCTATTGTGGCCATATGCATTCCAAGGCACAGACCCAGATAAGGAACATTGTTTTCCCTTGCGTATTTAACCGCCTCGATTTTGCCCTCAATACCTCTGTTGCCGAAGCCGCCCGGTACAAGAACGCCGTCACAGTCCTTTAAAAGCTCCTTTACGGTACCGGGAGTTACTTCTTCGGAATCGATAAGCTTAATATCCACATTAGCGCCGTTAAAAAAGCTGGCGTGTCTGAGAGATTCCATAACCGAAATGTAAGCGTCGGGCAAAGCCACATATTTTCCCACCAAGCCTATTGTAAGCCTTTCCTTTGCATTTTCCTGCTTATGAACCATAGACTCCCATTCCGTTAAATCGGGAGCGGGATTTTCCATATTAAGATGATGACACACCACGTTAGCCAGTCCCTCTTTTTCGAGCATAAGAGGAACGGCGTACAGCGATGAGGCGGTAAGATTGGGTATTACGTCCTCCTTGCGCACATTGCAGAAGTTGGCGATTTTTGCCTTCATTTCGTCGGGGATAGCCATCTCACTGCGGCATACTATCACCGTAGGCTGTATTCCATAGGAAAGTAAAGTTTTTACACTGTGCTGGGTGGGCTTTGTTTTAAGCTCGTCGCTGCCTGTAATAAAGGGAAGCAGGGTAACGTGAATATACATAACGTTTTCTCTGCCCTTATCCGCTACGACCTGTCTTATTGCCTCCAAAAAGGGAGTGCTTTCAATATCGCCCACAGTGCCGCCTATTTCCGTAATTACCACGTCTACGGGAGTTTCGTGAACGTTTGCCGCTCTGTAAATTCTTTCCTTTATTTCATTTGTAATATGAGGAATTACCTGTACCGTTCCGCCTAAGTAATCTCCCCTGCGCTCCTTTGAAATAACGCTCCAATAAACCTTTCCCGTGGTAACATTGCTGTTTACCGAAAGGTTTTCGTCAATAAATCTTTCATAATGTCCCAGGTCAAGGTCGGTTTCCGCTCCGTCGTCGGTTACAAAAACCTCTCCGTGCTGATAAGGACTCATTGTGCCGGGGTCTACGTTAAGATAGGGGTCGAATTTCTGAATGGTAACCTTGTACCCTCTGTTTTTAAGCAAGCGACCCAATGAGGCTGCGGTTATTCCCTTGCCCAGGCCGGAAACTACTCCTCCGGTGACAAATATATATTTGGTAGTCATTTTCCTTTTCCTTCCGTTTTTGCTGTTGAAAAATACACATTTTTATTGTACTATAAAAACGCTTTTTTTTCAAGTGAAAAGACGGACGAATAGTCCACGTAAAAAAAATTGGTTAATCTACACAAAATAACCATTTTTAAATTAGGCATTTATATCTGCTGCTGATTTTTTGCTTTAAACGGGCATAGAACAAATTTTCACAAAATACGAGTAAATTTTTCACAATACAGTGCTATTATATTATCTGAACGTGTCGGGCTTTATGCAGCCCCGCTTTGAACAATGGGGTATGCCGATACGGTTCAATCGAGCTTTTTATTTTGGCGGAATTATGCTTATTTAAAAATACCCTGCCAAAGAAAGGAGATTTTATGAAAAAGAAAATATTGGCTTTTATTTTTGCAGGAGCAGTTATGCTCTCCGTCTTTTCAGGCTGCAGCAAAAACGAAAAAGCTCCCGAAAATACCTCTGCTGCGGAAAGCATTACCACAGCTCCCGAAACGGACAAAAAGGATAACGAAAGCACGGAAGCAGGGCAGGGAAGCGAGCCGCCCGAAGGACCTGCCGAAGGAATAACGGCGGAAAGCATTGCATCGGCTGTCAAAGCGGCTTACGGCGGCAATTATCTTCCCGATACTCCAATGGACGAAGAAATGCTGAAAGCGAGGTTCGGCTTTGAAGAGGGCAGCTATACCGACATTTTTGCCGAAAGCCCCATGATAGGCGCACATCCCGACACCTTGGTTATTGTAAAGGCGGCAGAGGGAAAGCTTGACAGTGTAAGGGAGAAGCTGAAAGCATACAGGGAAACCCTTGTAAACGATACCATGCAGTATCCTATGAATATTCCCAAAATTCATGCTTCAAAGGTGGTTGTCAACGGCGATTATGCGGCATTCATTCTTCTTGGCGCAGTAAATGAAAACGAGGATTCCTCCGAAGAGGAGCAGGCAAAATTTGCGGAAGAGCAGGTAAAAATCGGAGTTGACGCTTTTAATAAATGCTTTTAGTGAACTAATTCAATGAGGGGCAACGCCCCGGATTTTTCATAAATTC
>DNUB01000196.1:5393-11964 GCA_003508605.1 Oscillospiraceae bacterium
AAATTCGGGGCACTGCCCCTCATTGAAGCTGCGCTTAAAGAGGGCGGCTGAAAAGTCAGATGCTCTCATAAAGAAGTTAATCCCGAAAGCGGCTTTTAACTGCTTTCGGGATTCTTTTAGAGCTTGTTCTTTACTCTCATAAATCAGAATTTATAAATCGCCTTTTGCTAATAAATTGTCCTTTCCCATACCGCATACATAAGGATTTGAATCATATTTATAGCAGAAATCCAAAAAATCCAAACGCTGTTTCGGATCGTTCATTATTTTTACGAGCAATTCATTCGGTATAGTTCTTGCATATGCCCCCGGACCCGCCAGCTCAATATTTTTTACTCCATGGCTTCGGAGCAAGTCTTCTAATTCATTCGGCATAAAGGCATATGTTATACACCATGGGGTACCGCCTTTTTCATATTCGGCTATTTCATTTTCTCCGCCCATAAGTCCTTCTGCCATCAGTTTTTCTATACCGCTTTTTTCAAAATGAAATGTATCTATCGCATTTTGTCTGTTAGATATAAGCCATTGTACAGACGGATCTTCAGAATGTTCATCAAGAATAAACTGATTTTTCTGAATAGGATTTGAAAGATACGGCAAAGTACCCAAGCGGCTTGTAACACTTATTATAATTCGTTTTTTTGCCATGCGCACAAGTTCTCCGATAACATATTCCTGATTTGGGTATGTATATGAGATCGGTGCGTCAAAGGAAATAACCATATCAAAGGAGTTGTCGGCGTAACCGCTTAAATCCTCCAATGCGCCTTTAACAAATGTTATTTTGTCAACAACACCGGCTTCCTGTGCCAATTCCTTTGCCTTATCAATCATAGGTTGAGAAATATCAAAATGGGTGACCTTGCAGCCATGCTTTGCAAGCAGAATAGAAAATCTTCCGGATCCTGCACCTCCGTCAAATACGGTTTTTATACCGTCTAAATTTTCAAGAAGCTTTTTCTCTATATGACTTTTTTGAATAATATCGTCAATATATATTTCCTCACGGTGGCTTTCAAGCTCGCCTTTATCAGGCAAATTCCACATACGTTCGGATATTTTTCTGCTGTAATTATCATATATACTCATTTGATTTCCTCCGATAAATTCCTATTTGTCTTAGTAATATTATACATACAAAAAACGGCTATGTCAATAGAACCACTACGGCACTTTAACCGTATCATCAAAAATGCTGCGGCTAAAGTCTTTATCTATATTAACGTGCCGCCTTCTTTATGTTTGGTTTTTCGGATATACAAAGGATAATTTCCCGTCATAAAAAAACAGCCCTTAAAGGACTGCTTTTTATTTTTGGATTTAACCCTTTACTGCGCCTAAGGCAACGCCTTGTACTATGTACTTGGAAACAAAGAAGTATACGACAATAACGGGAAGTATTGAAAGCATAATCATCATATAAACCTCGCCCAAATCACCCATATTGGAGTTAAGGTTGGAACGGAGGACGGAGATCATAATAGGCAGCGTCCATTTTTCCGACTTGCTTAAAACCAATGCGGGAGTGAAGAAGTTGTTCCAAGAAGCCACAAAGGCGAAAATAATCTGAACCGCCAAAGCGGGCTTCAGCATGGGAAGCGCAATTTTGTTAAAGGTCATAAACTCGTTTGAGCCGTCGACACGAGCGGCTTCGATAACCTCCAAGGGCATTGTGCTCTGCATATATTGCTTCATATAGAAGAATACGGAGGGAGCGGCAATGGACGGAATTATCAAAGGCCAATATGTGTTGTTCATACCAAAGCTGCCGATCAGCTTTAAGAAACCTACCGCAGAAATCTGCGTCGGAATCATCATAATGATCAGAATAAAGTTAAAAGCCAGCTTTTTGCCTTTGAAGTCGTAAACATGAATACCGTAAGCGGTCATAGCGGAAAAGTAAGATGTGAGCAAGGATGCGCTGGCAGCTATAATAAAGCTGTTGATCATACCGCGCGGAATAGTAAACAGGTTTGTATCGTTCCATGCCTTGGTAAGGTTTTTGATAAAATAATCTCCGGGAATAATGGAAAAGCCCTGGGTTAAATCAACATTTGACCTTGTGGAGTTGATAATAAGCAGAATAAGGGGGAAAAGCGAAAGAAGGGTGACCAAAGCCAGGAAAGCGTAAGCTAAAACTCTTGCGCCTAAGGTTTTGGCTCTTGAACTTTTGTTTTCACCGGTTGTAATATGTGTTGTTCCCATATATCAGTGCGCCCCCTTTTTCTTTTTCGGTTTGCTGTCGTCCGTTACCATAGTCTTGTACACTATAAAGCTGAGTACGCCCGTAATGATAAATACTATAACGGAGATAGCTCCCGCCATGCCGTAGTTGTGTGCCGTGCCTAAGTAGTTGTTAAGCCACATAATCAGCGTCATTGTGTTTCTGCCGGGAGTACCGCTTGAACCGCCAATGATCTGGGGCACGTCGAACATTTGCAGACCGCCTATTAAAGAGGTGATCGCAACATACACCATAATAGGAGTAAGCAAGGGCATCGTTATTTTGGTAAATACCTGCCATGAGCTTGCTCCGTCTATGGAAGCCGCTTCGAACAGGCTTTGGTCGATACCCATAATACCCGCCATAAGCAATATGGTGGTATTGCCGAACCACATCAGGAAGTTGATAAATGCAATTATCGCTCTCGCAGACCATTTATTGGCAAAAAAGTCAAAGGTTTCACCGCCTGAGGAGGTTATTATCTGATTTATGGGTCCTATGTTGGAGAATAAGGTGAAGAACAGCATTGCAAACGCAGCAGCCATTATAAGGTTAGGCATATACATTACTGTTTTGAAAAATCTCTGTCCTTTAATTCTGAGTCTTGCGCTGGTATAAATTACAGCTAACAGCAAGGAGAATACAAGCTGCGGAACAGCACCCATAACCCACATTATTACGGTGTTGCTCAAATATTTCAATACGTCAACCGTTCCCATGCTGTCGGGGGTGAAGATTTTAACATAGTTGTCAAAACCTACAAAGTTTGGTCCTATCTGAGTCAAGCCGTCCATATACTGCTCAAAAAAGCTGTAGTAGAAGGTTGAAACCAGAGGAACGAACTGGAAAACCATATAAACTACGAAGAAGGGAGCTATAAATATGTAACCCCATTTAGCGTAGCTGATTGACTTATGCTTATTGCTGATTGACTTTTGGTTATTGTTCATTGCATCAACCACTCCCTGTTATTAAAATCAGATCCTTGAAGCAGCGGCTGCCGATTGTGCAGTTCTGCCTAAAGTTTTTCTGTTTTCTTTTTCAAGTTGTCTAAATTGATAATAAATACTTAAAAAGAGAGGCGAAGCGAGAAATTACCGCCTCACCTCTCGGTTTTAAGTAACTAAAACTAATTTAAACTGACTTAATTAGTCGTGAGTAACACCGGGGCATGATTCATCCAAGGTCTTGTAGAAGTTGTTAAGAGCTTCTTCCTTGGTGCATGAACCCTTAAGGTATTCAAGAATCTGCTCAGGGAGCTTTTCGTTAAAGGTCTGGTCATACTGAGTATGAAGATCAGCGTCCCACTTGATGTTTTCAGCAAGCTTATACATAATAGCGATATCGTTCTGACCCTTTACAAGGAACTTGTTCTGATAATCCTTGCTTTCAGCATAGGACTTCATAACGTTCTTGTGGTTAGCGTACTGGTTGTCCTTCATAACGAGCTGAGTAAGGATATCGGTGTTTTCTGTAAATGCCTTAAGAACGTCAGCAGCCATAGAAGCGTTGTCTGTTCCTGTAGGAACCATCATCCATGTGCCGCCCCAGAATGCAGCCTGAGGACCTTCGCAGATAGCCCAGTCGCCTGCAGCATGCTCAAGAGCAACGCCCATGCAGAAGTTGTAGTACCAAGCAGGTCCGAAGAAGCAGAGGGTCTTGCCGCAGTTATCGCCGTACTCTTCGTTTATCTTCTTGTATCCTTCAACTCTTGCCTTGAAATCTTCCTCGGATTCGCCTTCGTTAGGCTTGGTAGGAATGGGAATACCGCCGTTGGACATCTGAGCTGTCTTTTCGTCTGCCCAAACGCCGCAGTTGATGGTGTAACCGTTCTTGGAGAACTCTTCAGCCTGTGCAAGCCACTTGTCAAAGCCGTCGGTAAGTGTGAACTTGCCGTCGGTGATAAAGCTCTTGGAGGAGTTGTTTGCATATACACGGTAGGTTTCGATTGCGGAAGGAGTCATGTAGTAGCCCTTTGCCTTAGCGTCCTTAGCTACTGCGTTGAACTTATCCCAAGAATCGAGCTTGCTCTGAACTTCAGCGGGATCGTCAGTTCCGAGAACATCCTTTGCGATGGACTTTCTGTAAATAAGTACGTTAGGTGTAGCCTGGAAGGAAGCACCCTTTGTTTCGTTGTTTCTTGTGTCGGTGCAAGCGTCATAAGTATAGCTGTAAGCCGTAGCAGCTCTTTCAAGACCGAGATCCTTAAGGCTCATGGTGTAGTCGGAGCAAGCGTACTTCTTGATATAGTCAGCCTCTGCAAGGAACAAGTCGATCTTATCGTCAGCACTTGCGTCTGCATTAGCCTGAAGCATTTCGTCAAGCTTCTTCTGGTATGCGCCGCCGTCGTTAGGTGCAACTACCCATTCAACCTCAACGCCTTCGGGAACCTTGTAATACTTCTGGAAGAACTTCTGCCACTCGTCGTTCCATACGGCGATTCTGAACTTCTTGCCTTCGCCGTCGGGATTTTTAAATCCGGTGTCAACCATTTGAGGATCGTCCTTTTTGTTTACCTCAGCGTTAACATAATCTGTGCTGTCTGAGGGAGGAGGAGTTTCCTGCTTTGTACCTTCATCGCTGCCCTGTGTGCCGGCGGGAGCCTTTGTTCCTTCACCTGAGCCTGAGCCTGTTGTGGTTCCGGGGTTGTCGCTCTGTTCGCAGCCTGCTACGGAAAGAAGCATAGCGCAAGCAAGCAGAGCGGCTAAAATCTTTTTCTTCATTATTTCGTTTCCTTTCGGTTAAATTGTTCAAAGACGTCAGCCTTTAGAACATGATTTTCAAATCCTTTACGGGAAGAGTGCTCTTATTTTTCCTAACCTTAGCACTCCCGGATTTCATTTATAAATATATCACAAAACCTTTACTTTTGCAAGCCGTTTTTTCGTTTTTTTTACAAAACCTCATACAAAAAACCTGTGATATCGTTTACATTTTCGTCGTTTTAAATTTCTATTGGTTAAATTGCCATAGTCAAATAGCGGAAAACAAAATCCTTTACTTAAATTAGTGAAAACGATTAACAATCCTATAAACAGTGGTTTTTTCTTGTACAATTTATAAAAAAGCGATTGGTTTTTACTCTGTGTTAGCCTTTCCTGTCGACAAAATCCATAGCTTATATTTGTGCATTGTGACGAATTATTTTAACGCATACTTTTGTAATCGTTTACATCTATATGTTGTATAAGGGTATTACGGAGTACAATAGAGACGATCAAATTTATGATGTGTACTTTTACCTTTTTGTTACCGTTTTGTAATATTTTTTGTGCATTTTGGCAAAAAGGGGAAAAATTTATTAAAAGTGTCTTCGACGCACTTCTTTTTGCTCACCGATAGCGTTTGACGCAAAATTTTTTTCGGTTGGGGAGCAATGTAATTTTTCGCCTTACCTATGAAAATTTATAAAACCTCTTGAAAAAATTTTTCTTTTTGCTATAATATATAGTATAAGGCAAGGAAAGGAAGCTTCTCTTATGAAACCCTTCGGCAAACTCACATTACGCTTATTTAACCTTATACAAGCTCACACCGTGTTGACAACGGTTTTGTAAACGCATACACGCTGATTTTCTACCCGAAAATCAGCTTTTTATTTTGTGATTATTTTAACAGAGAAAAACGGTTAATAAAGAAAGGAGCAAATAATGAAAAAGGTTGCGATAATAATGGGCAGCGACAGCGATCTGCCTGTGGTTGAAAAGGCGGCGGTCCTGTTAAAGGATTACGGCGTTCCCTATGTTATGCGTGTTATGTCCGCTCACCGCTGTCCTCAGAGGGTGGCGGAGTTTTCCCGAAACGCCGAAAAGGAGGGCTTTGGAGTGATCATTGCCGCAGCGGGAATGGCGGCGCATCTTGCGGGCGCAGTTGCCGCAAATACTACCCTTCCCGTTATCGGAATACCGATAAAGTCCGGTATGGAGGGGCTTGACGCTCTGCTTTCCACCGTTCAGATGCCTTCGGGAATACCCGTCGCCGCAGTGGGCGTAAACAATGCGAAAAATGCGGCTATTTTGGCAGCGCAGATTTTGTCCCTTTCCGAGCCCGAGCTTTCACAAAGGCTTAAGGACGAGAGGGTTAAGATGACCGACGAGGTGGAGGAGAAGGACAGAAGGCTGCAAAAATAAAACTGCTCAACTCTCGGTTGAAAAAATTCTTCCGCTGTAAAAATGCGTTATTGTTTTTAGGGAATGCCCGTGTTAGAATGCAGCTGAAAGGAAGTGGTTAAATGAACACTATCAGCAAAAATATCTACACGCTGAGAAAAATGAACGGTTTTACACAGGAAGGGCTTGCAGGGCGGCTTGGCGTAACCTATCAGGCGGTGAGCAAATGGGAAAA
>DNUB01000196.1:12288-12625 GCA_003508605.1 Oscillospiraceae bacterium
AGGCGGTGAGCAAATGGGAAAACGGCGTTACTTCTCCCGATATTTCCCTGCTGCCCGAGTTGGCGGCGGTTCTCGGCACCGATATAGATTCCCTTTTGGGCTATGCGGCGGAAAAGAAAACATCGGAGTACTACGAGGAACGGTACAGAAAAAGTGAGTATTATTGGGGCGTGAAGCCCTCGTTTATGTGTTTTGATATCCTGAAGCTCCTTTCGCCCGACAGACCGCTGAGGCTGTTGGACGCAGGCTGCGGCGAGGGCAAGGACGCCGTTTTCTTTGCCAAGAACGGCTATTGTGTTTCTGCCTTCGATATTACCGAATCGGGAGTTGAAAAGGC
>DNUB01000196.1:12877-13360 GCA_003508605.1 Oscillospiraceae bacterium
AATCGGGAGTTGAAAAGGCGAAGCGGCTTGCTGAAAGGCACGGCGCAGACGTCGACTTTTTCCGTGCGGATATTTGCGATTACGTTCCGGACAAGAAATTTGACATTATTTTCTGTTCGGGAGTGTTGGATTATATCCCGACCGAACGGCGGGGCGATGTCATAGAGAATTGGAAGGAGCACACGCAAACAGGCGGGGTGAATGCGGTCAACGTATTTGTGAAAAAACCGTTCATACCTATTGCCCCCGATAAGGAAAATTCTGAAAGGCACTGGAAATCGGGAGAGCTTTTCGGCTTGTATCACGATTGGAAATTTGAGAGGTGCGAGGAGGTTATTTTCGACTGCAGCAGCGGCGGAACGCCCCATAAACACTGTATGAACACACTGGTTGCTGTTAAAACGAATAAAATTACCATATAAAAAAGGAGGAACAAAAAATGGAAAAATATGAAAAGAAGGAACAGCTTTATGAGGGCAAGGC
>DNUB01000196.1:13705-13996 GCA_003508605.1 Oscillospiraceae bacterium
GACGACGCCACTGCCTTCAACGGCTTAAAGAAAGGAACTATTGCAGGCAAGGGCGTAGTCAACAACCGTATGACAAACTATATGTTCAGGCTTCTGGAAAAAGCGGGAGTACCCACTCACTACGTCGAGGAGCTTAACGACAGGGAAACCGTTGTAAAAAAGGTTTCCATCGTTCCCCTTGAGGTAATTGTGAGAAATACCGCCGCAGGAAGCTTTTCAAAGAGAATGGGAGTCGAAGAGGGTACAGCCCTTAAATGTCCCATTCTTGAGTTCAGCTATAAAAACGACGAT
>DNUB01000196.1:14300-14549 GCA_003508605.1 Oscillospiraceae bacterium
GAGTTCAGCTATAAAAACGACGATTTGGGCGATCCCTTTATTAACGATTATTACGCATTGGCTTTGGGGCTTGCAACTAAGGAGGAAATCGACCTTATCGCCAAATACACCTTTATGGTAAACGATTTTATGGTGGATTTCTTTAAAAAGCTTAATATAGATCTTATCGACTTTAAAATCGAGTTCGGCAAAACTCCCGACGGCAGGATTATTTTAGCGGACGAAATTTCTCCCGACACCTGCCGCTTC
>DNUB01000196.1:14830-15852 GCA_003508605.1 Oscillospiraceae bacterium
ACACCTGCCGCTTCTGGGACAGCACAACTCATGAAAAGCTTGACAAGGACCGTTTCCGCAGAGATATGGGCGGAGTCGAGGACGCTTATGCGGAGATGATGAAGAGGATTTTCGGATAATTCCTCGAAAATATTACGGCACAGGCATTGACGAGCATTTCAGGTGGTTGCTTTTGTACATCGTTCAACAGAATGCAGCGGTCTTGAACTTAGTTCAGGACTGCTGACGTGCCGTCTTTTCATAAAAAGGTTTATGGGCATTTTTTATTATTGAAAGGTAGATTTCATATGGGCGGATTTTTCGGAGCGGCTTCTCACAACGATTGCGTAAGCGATGTGTTTTTCGGTACGGACTACCATTCTCATTTAGGCACTCGCAGAGGAGGTATGACCGCTTATTCT
Organism: Oscillospiraceae bacterium; assembly: GCA_003508605.1. Taxonomy (GTDB): domain Bacteria; phylum Bacillota; class Clostridia; order Oscillospirales; family Ruminococcaceae; genus Ruminiclostridium_E. Next base: position 15,232 of record DNUB01000196.1, read on the forward strand.
CCCGAAAAGGGATTCCAAAGGAGTATTCACAGTATAGAAAACTCCCCTTTTCGCACCAAGTTTGAAGGGGACGTAGAGGGAATGTCGGGGGGACTTTGCATAGGCTGTATAAGCGATACCGACCCTCAGCCTATTTTGCTGCGCTCAAAGCTCGGCTTGTATGCGGTGTGTACCGTGGGCGTTATCAGCAATGCAAAGGAGCTTACCGAAGAGCTTATTGCCACAAATGCGGCATCCTTTGAAACCATGAGCAGCGGCAACATCAACACAAGCTCTATAGTAGGCGCGCTTATTTCCCAAAAGGATTCCTTTGCAGAGGGCATACGTTTTGCGCAGTCAAAGATTGTGGGTACGGTTTCCTTGATGATACTTACCGAAAGCGGCATTATTGCCGCCCGTGACAAAAAGGGCAGGCTTCCCATTATAATAGGAAAGAGGCATGACGGCTTTTGTTTTTCCTTTGAATCCTTTGCATTTCAGAAATTAGATTATGAGCTGTACAGGGAGCTTTTGCCCGCCGAGATAGTAAAAATCACCCCCGACAAGGCGGAGGTGTTAAGCGAGGGCACGGAGGATTTGAATATCTGCACCTTCCTTTGGACCTATTACGGTTATCCCAAC
>DNUB01000196.1:16170-16405 GCA_003508605.1 Oscillospiraceae bacterium
GACCTATTACGGTTATCCCAACTCGGTTTACGAGGGGGTTACCGTTGAAACCATGCGCACACGAAACGGCGAGATTATGGCGCAGAGGGATATGGAAAGAGGAATGCTTCCCGATGTGGATTATGTCTGCGGCGTACCCGATTCGGGAGTGCCCCACGCTATAGGCTACGCCAACAAAAGCGGGATTCCCTTTGCCCGTCCTTTTATAAAGTATACCCCTACATGGCCCAGAAGC
>DNUB01000196.1:16718-17199 GCA_003508605.1 Oscillospiraceae bacterium
CCCCTACATGGCCCAGAAGCTTTATGCCCCAAAACCAGTCTATGAGAAACAGGGTGGCTAAAATGAAGCTTATTCCCGTCAGGGAGCTTATCGAGGGCAAAAAGCTTCTGTTTGTGGACGACAGCATCGTAAGGGGAACGCAAATGCGTGAAACGGTGGAATTTCTGTACGCCAACGGCGCAAAGGAGGTTCATATGCGTTCCGCCTGCCCGCCCATAATGTTTGGCTGCAAATATCTTAACTTCTCCCGCAGCACCTCCGAGCTTGACCTGATCGCAAGGAGCATTATTAACGAGTTTGAGGGCAAAGAGGGAGTAAAGTACATAAAGGAATACAGCGATTCCAACACCGAAAGGGGAAAGCGGCTTATAGAAGAAATATGCAGGCGGCTTAAGCTGACTTCCTTAGGATTTCAGTCCTTGGAGGGTACCGTTAAGGCGGTGGGATTGCCCGAGTGCAAGCTTTGCACCTACTGCTGGAA
>DNUB01000196.1:17485-24254 GCA_003508605.1 Oscillospiraceae bacterium
CAAGCTTTGCACCTACTGCTGGAACGGCAAGGAGTGATTTTCGTAAGACGATATAGATAGAGAAAAAATAAACAGAGAAATGAAAGAAAACGGGTGCAGTCAAAGGAAAGGACAGCACGTTTATGTTTGATAACATTCATGAGGAATGCGGAGTTTTCGGCGTTTACACCGAAAAGGCACAGGAAAACGCAAACACGGTGTATTACGGCTTATACGCCTTACAGCACAGGGGGCAGGAAAGCTGCGGCATTGTTGTGAACGACAGCGGCGTATTCAGCTATCACAAGGGAATAGGTCTGGTCAACGAGGTTTTTGACAGCGAAAATTTAGGCAAGCTGCCAAAGGGAAGGATCGCAATAGGTCATGTAAGGTATTCCACCACTGGAAACACCACCTCCGCCAACATTCAGCCCCTGGTGGTGCGTCACATTAAAGGGCCTATGGCTATTGCCCATAACGGAAATCTGGTCAACGCTCTTGAGCTTAGGCGCAGCTTTGAGCTGCAAGGCGCAATTTTTCACTCCACCAACGATACCGAGGTAATTTCTTACGCAATAACACAGGCAAGACTTAACAGCGGCTCTATACAGGAAGCCGTGGAAAAGGCGATGTACAAAATAAAGGGCGCATATTCTCTTATAATAATGTCCGCCAAAAAGATGATACTTGCAAGAGATCCCAACGGCTTCCGTCCCCTTTGTATCGGTAAGCTGCCCGACGGCGGCATTGCGGCGGCAAGCGAAAGCTGCGCTCTTGACAGCGTGGGGGCGGAGTATATACGTGATATCGAGCCGGGGGAGATTGCGGTTATCAGCGAAAAGGGCATGGAAAGCATAAAGACCCACTGCGGCGGCAAATCCGCCATGTGCGTGTTCGAGTATGTGTATATTGCCCGTCCCGACAGCGTCATTGCGGGACAAAGTGTTCACGGTGCAAGAGTGCAGGCGGGGAGGTTTTTGGCAAAGGAGCACCCGGTTGAAGCGGATATAGTCGTGGGAGTTCCCGACAGCGGACTCGAAGCGGCACTGGGTTACTCCCTTGAATCGGGAATACCCTATGGCATGGGCTTTGTGAGAAACCGCTATGTGGGAAGAACCTTTATACAACCCGCACAGGGAATGCGGGACGATTCCGTAAGGATAAAGCTTAACCCCGTTGCCGATGCGGTGAGGGGCAAGCGTGTGGTTATGATAGACGACAGCATAGTCAGAGGCACTACCTGCGGCAGAACGGTGAACCTACTCCGAGAAGCGGGCGCAAGGGAGGTTCATGTGCGGATTTCCTCGCCGCCCTTTATCAGCCCCTGCTTTTTCGGGATAGATATTGACAGCAGGGACAAGCTTATCGCCTGCCGTATGAGCCTCGATGAAATAAGAAGGTCCATTCATGCGGATTCTTTGGGATACTTAAGTCCCGAAAACGTGCTGAAAATTGCGCCAAAGGCTTGCTGCGGCTTTTGCTCGGGCTGCTTTACGGGAAAGTATCCCATTGAAGTACCTGATGAAATGCCCAAGGATAAATTTGAGAGCAAGATAGTTCAGCAGTAAAAAATAAACAGTATGCTGCAAATAAGTACAGAAAACTAAAACAGGAAAAGGAGTTATTACCATGAAGAACAGTTTTTCCGAAAGCTACAAGGCGGCGGGAGTTGACGTTACGGCGGGCTATGAGGGAGTTAAGCTGATGAAAAAGGACGTGGAGCGCACCTTTATTCCGGGGGTATTGACGGGAATAGGCGGCTTCGGAGGACTTTTTCAGCTTGATTTGGAGGGAATAAAGGAGCCTGTTTTGGTTTCGGGTACGGACGGAGTCGGAACAAAGCTGAAATTGGCTATGCTGATGGATAAGCACGACACTATCGGAATAGACGCCGTTGCAATGTGCGTAAACGACGTTGTCTGCTGCGGCGCAAAGCCCTTGTTCTTCCTTGATTATATAGCCATAGGAAAGAACGTTCCCGAAAAGGTGGCGACTATAGTAAAGGGCGTGGCAGAGGGCTGCGTCAGGGCAGGCTGCGCTCTTATAGGCGGCGAAACAGCCGAGCATCCGGGAATGATGCCCGAGGACGAGTACGATATCGCAGGCTACACCACAGGCGTGGTCGACAAGTCGAAAATTCTTGACAATTCCAAGGTCAAGGAGGGGGACGTTATAATCGGTCTTGCCTCCACAGGCGTTCACAGCAACGGTTTTTCCCTTGTGAGAAAGATTTTTAACATTAACGACGCAAAGGTTTTGGAAAGAGTGCTGCCCGACGGAAAAACCTTAGGGGAGACGCTCCTTACTCCTACCGAAATATATGTAAAGCCCATGCTCGACCTTATTTCCAAGGCGGAGGTAAAGGCGGTGAGCCATATTACAGGCGGCGGCTTTTACGAAAATGTTCCCCGCTCCCTTCCCGAGGGCTTTACCGCAAGAGTAAACAAAAGCTCCTTTGAAGTTCCCTATATTTTCCGCCTTATGCAGGAGGAGGGCAATATTCCCGAGCGTGATATGTACAATACCTTTAATATGGGTATCGGCATGACGGCGGTTGTTTCAGAAAAGGACGCCAACAAAGCGGTGGAGATACTTGCGTCTCACGGTATTAAGGCTTACTGTATCGGGGAGATTATTAAGGGAGATCAGGGAATCGAGATAATCTGACATATTGTACAATTAACGGAGGAAGGGCGGCTTGAAGTATATTGTTTTTTCCCTGCTGTGCATTTTTTTGTTGTCCGGCTGCGGTTATAACACAGAGCTTATCGGTATTTCAAAGGAGGATCCCAGACTGGAGTTTGAGACCTTTGCCAAGGGCTTTACCGAGGTGGAGAGAAAAAACTTCATATCCCGAAAATCCGGGTATGACGAGGGAGTTATTATTGACAGCCAGGAGGATTTTCGGCAGCTGGAGGAAAACCTGGGCATAGACTTTGACCAAGAGGTGGATTTTGATGAGTATATGCTGTTTGCCAACTATGAAGGAAATATCGGCTTCGAATTTAAGGTAAAATCCTTCGATATCACCGAAATTGCTTATAATGACACTTTATTGCAGGTTAAGATATCTTATGAAAATTCCGAAACCGTCGAAGCGAAACAGGGAGAATGGATCTGCTTTTACAATATATCGAAAATCAAAAAAAGCGATTTTCCTTATGAGCCCAGGGATTTTCAGAGCATTAGGGATAAAAATGATGATAAGACATAAAATTGCGGCTTAAAATACAGGGCTGCCTTAACGGAGGACAAAATGAATATATCGGTATTGGTATCAGGCGGCGGCACTAACCTTCAAAAGCTTATAGACGCTGAGAAGGCGGGCAGGCTGGGGGGCGGCAGGATCACCTGCGTAATAAGCTCCAAGCCCGATGTTTACGCCCTTGAAAGGGCAAAAAAGGCGGGTATTAAAACGGCGGTGCTGAACCGAAAGGATTACCCCGACGTTCACGCCTACAGCATTGCCATGCGGGATAAGCTTATGGAAGAAAAAGCCGAGCTTGTTATTTATGCGGGATTTCTCACCATACTGGACGAAAGCGTTTGCAGAGCATTCCCAAACAGGATGATGAACGTTCACCCTGCGCTTATACCCAGCTTTTGCGGAAAAGGATACTACGGGCTTCACGTTCATGAGGCGGCTTTGCAAAAGGGTGTCAAGGTCACCGGGGCAACGGTGCATTTTGTTACCGAGGAATGCGACGGCGGACCTATTATTCTGCAAAAGGCGGTGGAGGTGAAAAACGGCGATACTCCCGAAATTCTTCAAAGGAGAGTTATGGAGGAGGCGGAGTGGGTCATTCTTCCCGAAGCGGCAAGGCTGTTTTGCGAGGGAAAAATCAGGGTAGCCCACGGGAAAGCCATCATTATTGAGGAGTAGAGGAGCAGAGGAGTAAGTGCGTTTAAAGCAATTTTTGCGGCAGCGGGAACGCTTTTTTGCAGGGAAAAAAGGATAACTTATTTATGAAGACATATACCGTTATCGGAGGAGTGAACGGAGTGGGAAAAAGCACCCTGAGCGGGGTTTTGTCCGTCACCGATTACTCTATGGGCATTATTGTGGATCCCGACAAGCTGATAAAAATAAGCGGGGACAGGCTTAAGGGCGGAAAAGCCGCTTTGGAGCTTATTTCAAGCTGTCTTGAAAATAACTCGGACTTTTCACAGGAAACCACCCTCTCGGGCAAAGGGATTATAAAGACCCTGCAAGCCGCCAGGAAAAGGGGCTATTATGTGCGGCTGTATTATGTGGGCTTAAGCTCTGCGGAGGAAAGCCTGTCACGAATAGCCAACCGGGTTAAAAAGGGCGGACACGATATTCCAAGGGAGGACGTTACAAGGCGGTTCAAAAGACGCTTTGAGGATCTATTGAAAATTCTTCCCTTTTGCGACGAGGCTTGCTTTTTTGACAACGAAAACGGTTTTGTTTATGTGGGGGAATATAAGGACGGTAAGCTTTATGATGCAGTAAAGGACTTGCCGGAGTGGTTTACGGAAATGAAAATGTATTATGAGGGGGTGAAGTAAAATGAAAAAATATGCGGTGCTTATTTATCCGAATTTTTCCTTGCAGGAGATAACCTGTCTTACCTCCTGCCTTACCGTTTGGTTTGGGGAGAAAATAGATATAATTGCTTCGGAAAAGAAGCCATGCGCCAGCGAGGATGGATTTTCGGTCATGCCCGACAAAACGGTAGACGAAGCCGAGGTAGGGGATTACGATTGCCTGATACTGCCGGGAACGATATTCCCTTTGCAGCCGCTGTACGACGAAAGGCTGATTGACTTTCTCAGAGGGGGAAGGAACGCCAATACCCTTATCGCCGCCATTTCATCTTCCCCCATACTGCTTTCAAAGGCTGGACTTCTTGAGGGAAAGGACTTTACGTCGGGTTGCTTTATGCAAATGGCGGAGACCTTTTCCTTTGTGGAAAAGGAGCATTTTGTGCATAAGCCCGTTGTTGAGGACGGGAATGTTATAACGGGAATAGGTATGTTCTACCGTGAGTTTGCCGAAAGAGTGCTTAACCGCTTGGGCTATGACGTGGGAGATCATTTTATGGATACAAGCGGGCAGGAATTTACCGAGGAGGAGCTTACCTTTTATTGGTCCGATGAGGACTATAAGGAGTTTTTGGAGGAATTAAAGGAGTTTGAGGGCAAGTAAGCGGAGGGGAATATATGAACGAGGAAAAATTTACGGGGAAGGCGGAGCTTTATGACAAATACCGTCCCTCTTACCCAAGAGAGCTTATAGATTGGCTTTACGATAAGACCAAAGCGGAAACGGTGGCGGATATCGGTGCAGGTACGGGTAAATTTACCCTCTGTCTTACCGCAAAGCCGTGGAAAATAACGGCGGTTGAGCCAAACGACGATATGCGGTCAAAGCTGAAAGGTATAGAAGGTATAACTGTGGTAAAAGGTTCTGCCGAGAAGACGGGTCTTGAAGACGGAAGCGTGGATTTGGTAACTGTCGCTCAGGCTTTTCACTGGTTCGACAGGGAAAAGTTCAAGACGGAATGCAAAAGAACAATAAAAAATCACGGAAGCGTTGCCGTTATATACAACGAACGAGCCGAGGATTTGTTTATGAAGGAAAGAGACGGGATTTTCCTCAAATTCTGCGGCATAAGCCGTATTAAGCATATAGCGGATCAAAGGGCGGAGGAAGTGTTCGATATGCTGGTGGGGGAAGGATATTTTTCCTCAATGGATTATTTTGAACTTGAAAACAACAAGCCCACATCTATGGAGGAATACGTGGGAAGAGAGCTTTCCTGTTCTTATGCCTTGAAAAACGGAAATCCCGATTTTGGAGATTTTAAAGGTGAATTGGAAAAGCTTTTTAAAAGGTATGAAAAAAACGGCGTAATTATGGTAAACAGCGTTACAAAATGTTATTTGGGGAAGTTTTAAAGGAGGAACAGCAATGGAAATCAAAACAATCAAGGAAGAATTAAACTCTCTGGAATATCACGGCAGAGGTATACTTATCGGCAAAACTCCCGATGAAAAAAAGGCGGCTGTGGCATATTTCATTATGGGAAGAAGCGTAAACAGCCGCAACCGTATTTTTGTTCAGGACGGTGAAGGAATAAGAACGGAAGCCTTTGATCCTTCGAAAATGGTTGACCCCCACCTGATTATTTACGCTCCCGTACGTGTAATGGGCAACAAGACCATTGTTACCAACGGCGACCAGACCGATACCATTTACGAGGGCATGGACAGACAGCTGACCTTTGAGCAGTCGCTGAGAACAAGAGAGTTTGAGGACGACGCTCCAAACTATACACCTCGTATTTCCGGAATTATACATATTGAAAATAGCGGTATGAATTATGCTATGAGTATACTCAAAAGTGATAACGGAAATCCCGAATCGGTGCTTCGCTATACTTACGCCTACAACAGTCCCCTGAAGGGCGAGGGAAGATTTATCCATACCTACAAGGCAAACGGCGAGCCGCTGCCCTCCTTTGAGGGAGAGCCTAAGAGGGTTGAAATTCCCGATCTTGATCTTGACGGCTTCACAAGCCTTGTATGGAAAAATCTTAACGAGGACAACAAGGTTTCTCTGTTCACAAGATATATCGATATTGCCACAGGCAAATATGAAAGCAGAATTGTGAACAAGAATAAGTGATGAAGATAAATTTTGTTAAAAGAAGTGCCCTATGCTTTTGAACAGCACCCTTGAACTAACCGAATAAACAGGCAAACGAAAAACGGAAAGGAAAAAAACAATGAACGAATTAGAACTGAAATACGGCTGCAACCCCAA